>JANQKH010000453.1 GCA_028281215.1 Phycisphaeraceae bacterium
TTGAAGCGATGGATGGCAAGCCGATGCCGGCGTCGTTCACCAAAGGGCAACCGATCGCCCAACTTCAGGGGCAGAAACTCAAGTGTCTCGGCCCGCAGACGAAATTCAAAAAGCACGGTAAGAGCGGCCAGTTGATCAGCGACTTTCTTCCGTGGACCGCGAAGATCGCGGACGACATCGCCATCATTCGATCGATGCAGACCGACCAGATCAATCACGACCCGGCACACACCGTGATGAACACGGGCACGTCGATCAGCGGTCGGCCTTCAATGGGCGCGTGGATCAACTACGGGCTGGGTAGCGAGGGTGCGAACCTGCCCGGCTTTGTGGTGATGACCAGCGTTGGTGGGCGTAACCCGCAGCCGATCGCCTCGCGGCAGTGGAGCGCGGCGTTTTTGCCCAGCCGATTTCAAGGTGTCGAGTTTAGCGCGAGTGGCGATCCCGTGCATTACGTGCGCCGGCCGGCGGGCGTGAGTGAAAAGCGTCAACGCCGACTCGTCGACACGGTTGGCAAACTCAACGCGATTCGCAATGAAACGGTCAATAACCCGGAGATCGACACGCGCATCGCCGCGATGGAGATGGCGTTTCGCATGCAGACGTCGGTGCCTGAGTTGATGGACATCAGCAAGGAGCCCAAGCGCGTGCTGGAGATGTACGGCGCCAAACCGGGCGACGGTTCTTTCGCGTCCAACTGTCTGCTCGCGCGCCGTCTGGCGGAGCGGGGCGTCCGGTTCATTCATCTGTATCACCGCGGCTGGGATCATCACGGCGATCTCGTGCGTTACATGAACACCTGTTGCGGACTGACCGATCAACCGACGTGGGCGCTGATTCAGGATTTGAAAGACCGTGACATGCTCAAGGACACGCTGGTGATCTGGGGTGGTGAGTTCGGACGCACGCCGATGTTTCAAGGCAAAGGCAAGACGGCGGGCCGGGACCACCACATCCGCGGCTTTTCGATGTGGGCGGCAGGCGGCGGCGTCAAGGGCGGGGTGACGTATGGCAACACCGACGATCTGGGTTACAGCGCTGTCGAAAATGTCGTGCATGTCCGTGATTTACACGCGACCATGTTGCACCTGCTTGGCATCGATCACCAACGATTATCCGTCAAGGCACAGGGGCTCGACATGCGTCTGACTGGCGTGGAAGAATCACATTTAATCAAACCCATCCTTCTGTAACATCAGGTAGGGCGATTTTCGTCGTCGAATTATCATGATGGACTGTCGCTTGTTTCGTTTTACATTCTGACAAGTCTTTGTCATAATGACTTGAGTGATGGCACAAGGTGACTTGTTGCCTCCGCGTGATTGACTGCCTTGCGCAAAGTAGTGTTGTGCAGCTCGGCCCCGCCTTCCGATCACGCCTCGCTGACCTAGACCAATGAACCGGGACACCAACATGCCTACACGTGAAGTCGCGCTGATTATGAACGTGAACAAGCCGTACGATCGCAAGGTCATTGCCGGGATTGGACGGTTTGTACAGTCGGCGGAGACCTGGCGTTTGTACGTCGAGGACGAACCGCTGGCGAAGATGCCGAACCTCAAGCAATGGAACGGCGACGGCATCATCGCCAATTTCGACGACGAAGCCATCGTCAAAGCCGTCAGCGGTTTATCGATTCCGGTCGTGGGCATGGGCGGCGCGGTGGTCGATCAAAACAAAAAGGCGAAGGTGCCTTATGTCGCGACGGACAACTCGATGATCGGCCGACTTGGCGCCCAACACCTGCTGGACTGCGGCTTCAAAAGTTTTGCATTCTGCGGCGTCAAGGAAACGCGGTTCAACCCCTGGTCCAAACTCCGCGGCGAAGCATTCAAAGCCTGCATCGAAGAGGCGGGTTTCTCTTGTTCGATGTATGCCGGCCCATTCGTCGATGCGCGGAAATGGGAGCAGGTGCAGAAAGGCCTGACCGATTGGCTGAGCCAACTCGAAAAACCGCTTGGACTCATGGCGTGCAACGATACCCGCGCACGGCACGTCATTGAATCCTGCCGTCGGCTCAAACTCAATATCCCTGAAGATGTCGCGATCGTCGGCGTGGATGACGACGAAGTCATGTGCGAACTGGCCGTGCCCAGTTTGTCCAGCGTGAGGCAGGGCACGGACCGGATCGGTTATGAAGCGGCGAAACTGCTCGATCAACTGATGCGCGGCCGCAAACCCCGCAAGCAGTGGATCGTCATCGAGCCGACCGGCGTTGCGGCGCGACGTTCGTCGGATGTGTTGGCGGTGGAGGACGATGACGTCGCCACGGCGATGCGCTTCATCCGTGAACAGTTGGCGCATCGGCCTCGTGTCTATGACGTCGCGGCAAAGGTGAACTTGTCACGCTCCACGCTGGACGCCAAATTCAAGGAAACCCTCGGCCGAACGGTCCACGACGAAATCGAATCCGTCCGCATGCGTCGCACCAAGGACATGCTGCTTAAATCGGACATCCCGCTTAAAACCATCGCAGTGCAGTGCGGCTACGGCAACATTCAATACATGACCAAAGTGTTCCGCGACGAGAACGGCATCACGCCAGGCGCGTTTCGCAAAGAGAACAAAGTGTGACAGGTTGGGTTAAAAGCCGAGCACGCGAATCGCGCACAGCGCGGGTCACATTCATTCGATCGCATTAACGCAGATCCTTGCCGTAAATCCCTTGGCAGGTCCAGTCCAAGTTGTATTCGCCGTACCACGGCGCGCACGAGGTCTGGATGCGATCCTTGTGAACCCACTCGGCATGGGCGTCGATGAACGCAACTTGCAAACCCGTGAAGCCCGGCTCGTCATCATGCCGAACGAAACATCGGCTGACGAACAGCTCGGAAGGATGCTGCACGGTTTCAAGATGGTATTGCGCCAGTTCGTGGCCGTTGAGCAGGCCGCTGGTTCGGTCGACGGCCCAATACATTTTGACGTAGTAGTAATAGCTGTAGTTGACCTCACCTTTTTCGTGCGGGGCGAGTGCGATGTGATCGCCGGCGTCCATCGGATTGCCATACCACGAACGCCACCACCGCGCGATGCCGCCAACGTCCGTATCCAGCGGGCATCGCAACACCGATAGGTCGTTGATGTACGACCGCAATGAGTCTTCATAAAGATCGAGCATGCCGAAGTGAGGCCACGACCGCTGTCCGAGTGGCAGCTTCGTGCCGTGGTCGTTGCTGAACGCAATCACCGCGTTCATCAGTTGCCGTTGCTGGCTGAGGCATTCCACATCCCGCGCCGCTTTCTTCGCGCGCTTGAGCGAGGGCAGCAGCATGGCGATCAGCATCGTGATCAACGCCATCACGACGAGCATTTCAACCAGGGAAAAAGCCGAACGGGTGGACATCGAATGATCCTGGGGCAAGGCGCCTTTAAATGAACCCGGCATCAAGCGTTCAATCATATCGGATGGTCAGGCAATTCAGCGACGATTGACATATAGGTAAATACCTATATAATGTCGCCATGGTTCGACCTATTGCCGAAAATGACGTGTTTCACGCCGTTTCCTGCGGGACTCGCAGGCGGATCATGGAACTGTTGACCGACGGCGAGCGACCGGTCGGGGAATTGGTCGACGCACTGGCGATCCGTCAGCCTTCCGTCTCCGAACAGTTGCGGGTGTTGCGCGAGGCGGGGCTGGTGCAGATGCGCAAGGACGGTCGGCGAAGGCTGTATCGATTGGATGCCGCGCAGGTCAAGACCGTCGCCGAGTGGGCGGCTTCGTTTTCCCGGTTCTGGGATCAGAAGCTGGACGCGCTTGCGGACTACCTTCACAAACAAAAAACAAAGGCCGAGTGATGAGCAAATCCCTGCGACGCGAAGTGGTGCTCCCGTTTCCACAAGAAGACGTCTGGCTGGCGCTGACCACGCCGGAGGCGATCGCCGAATGGCTGATGCCCAACAATTTCAAGCCGGAGGTCGGTCACGAGTTTCGATTGCAAGTGGACGGCGTGTGGAAGTTTTCCGGCATCAACGAATGCAAGGTGCTTGAATGCGATCCGCCCAACCGTCTGGTGTACACCTGGGTCGTCGCGCCGGTGGACCCCGACGCGCCGCGCCACGAACCGATGACCCTGACATGGACACTTTCACCCGTCGAGGGAGGAACAAAACTGGTATTGGAACAGACCGGTCTGGAACACCTTGGTTGGTTCACGCGCTTCTCCATGGCGATGGGTTGGGGGCGGTACATCAAACGCCTGTTGCCGATGGTGTTGACGAACATCAAGGACGGCCAGTTCCAGCGCGGGGCCGTGCCGAGGCGGAAACGTTGTTACGGCATGAAGCGGATTCCGGATGACCTTGTCAAATGATCTTACTTCTTTGGTATCCGGTTCAACGTGTAATACCCGTCAGCGTGCAGCAACGACTCACCCGTCACCGCGCGCAAGGCGCTTGCGTTGAGTTCGTGCACGTAACCGGCGCGCAATCCATCACACACCAGCCGCACGCGCAGGCCGTCGTCTGACACGATGGCTTTTTTCACGGTCAGCGTTTTCTTGTCGACCTCCGGGCTGCCGTAGCTCTTTGAATACTTGTAGGTGTAGCTCGACATCAGATACTTGCCCGGCTGCGCGGCGGTCTGTTTGTTCACCGGCAACGTGAACGCCAACTCAAACCCGTCCGGTTTCGCGCGCATGGCTTTGATCTCGAACGGCGTCTTGCCCGTCCACACCAATCGCTGCAAGCCGTAACTGCGCGTACCGACCGAGTTCCAGCCGCGATTGGTTTCGCCAACGAACATCGAGCCGTCCTTGCCGAACGCCATGCGGAACACCGCACTTTGAAAACCTTCGCGGAAGCGGAAGCACGCGCCCTGGTATTGCCCGTCGACCTTTTCGAGAAAGACGCGCACGATCATCGAGAGTGTGAAGTCGCCGACGAACAGTTGTTTCTCGAACGGCCCGAACCGTCCCCCGGTCAGGTCGCAGACGATGTCGGTATTGCCCCGCCCGGCTTTTTCGTAAGGGAACCACACCGCCGGCGCTTTGAGGCCGGGCACTTTCTTTGGCGCTTGCGCCCATGTCAGATCGCCCGGCAGTTTGCCCGGATGTTTGACCGGTGAGTCCTTGCGCTTCGTCCATTGCAAACTGTCGGCGTGGCCGTGAAAGTCGCCGGTTTCAATGTGCATCAGCGGGCACGCGCCGAACCAGTTGCCCTGCTGGTCGGTGTAAAACATGTCGCCTTCGGCGTTCGCGCCGAGCCCGCTTGGTGAACGCATGCCCGCACTGACCGGCAAGAGTTTGCCCTTCGGCGTCACCTTCATCGACCAGCCGCGCCACAGGTAGTTCGGCTTGCTGCCGGGCCTGTCCGGCGGAAGGGGTTGACCAATATTGATATTGAGCGCGACGAACAGGTTGCCGTGCCTATCGAGTTTTGGGCCGAAACAGTATTCGTGGTAGTTGCCGCTGACGCCCCAGCCTTTGGCGACGGTGCGGTATTCGTCGGCCCGATCGTCGTTGTCGGTGTCGATGATGCGCGTCAGTTCGCTGCGTTGCGCGACGTAGAGCGAGTCGTTGTGTTCCAACAGGCCGAGCGGTTCGTGCAGGCCGGCTGCGAAGCGTGTGAATTTGAGTTGTTTGAGCGGGACAATGTTGCTGCCTTTGGGGGGATCGCTGTATGCGCCGTCGATGAACCAGATTTCACCTTTGCGCAGCGCGGCGGCGACGCGGCCGTCCTTCAACACCGCAAGTCCGCCGGGTTCGAGTACGACGTGTTTCGGATGCGACAGCGTGACCATGCGGTAGTAAGCGTTTTCGCGCGCGGTTTGATCGTCCGCGCGGGCGATGTGTAGCGACATCGTGGTTAAAGCGAATATCGCTAACAGCACCATCGCCGCTTGCGGCTTAGCCAAAACAAGCATTCGCATTATCAATCCTCGAACCATTTCACCTCCAATGTGATGACAGCCTGACCACTTTCAAATCGAACCGGTGCGGCCAATTCGCGCCCGTCTTTGACTTTCCGCAGGCGCCACACGTTCGGTGCCGGCTGACACGGCCGCATCGAGACACCCGCGCTCGCGGACGTGATCACTTCATTCGCCTGCGTCAAGTCTTTTGCCGACATCGCGCGGAACCAAAGGCCTCTGACGTTTCCTTTAAGTGTCAACGTGCGCTGAAGCCACAACGCCTTCGGCCGCTTGACCGGCGCCAGTCGCTCTTCGACTTCCACGCCCTTGAATCGATAGAGAAACACCGGCCGACCACTGCGTCCCAACCGATAGCCTTTGAATTCATACCCGGCCGCCGCGCCGGTTTGCGCCGGCCACGGCGTGTCAGCGCTTTCCAGCATCGCCAGCGATGGGCCGTTGAATAAGTCAATCACGTTCTTGCCGAGCGGTTCCGTCCACGGCGTGAAACGATTGTCCCACGTCGCCTCCGCATCAAGGAACGCGCCGCGCCACAGCACTGCCGGCTTCATCTGTTCCGAATCAAACGCGAAGTGCAGCCCGCGCGGATCGCCCACCGCAATCGCATGCGTGCCCGCGCCTTTGAAAAACGTACGCAACACGATCGGTTTGTCCTTGGGCGTCAACACAAACGCGTCCGTCTTCTCCATGCCGATCGGCAGCCGTGTCTGATCCACTTCTTTAAGGTAACGCCAGATCGCGCCGAGTTGGCCGACGGCGTCACCGCGCAGCACAGTTTTGTTCACGCT
>JANQKH010000458.1 GCA_028281215.1 Phycisphaeraceae bacterium
AATCAATCGCCAGCGCCCGCGCCAGCGTCGGACACACGTGCACGCACTTGGTTTTGAAGTGGGTCTCCAGCGATTGACCGATCAATAAGGCGGCGTCGCTGTCGTCTTCAATGAGCAAGACCCGTGGGGGTTTGCGGCGATCCATGTCGTTCCTCTCGGCATGGTTGAACCGGGATCGATCAGCGCTGTCGCCTCCGTCCAAGAGCGGTTGATCGATCAATCTTCGAATCCTCACAGGCGAGTATGCTCCTTAATGCCCCCTCGCCGGACTCCAACCCAAATAAACGAAATGAACCGGCGCAAAGCGAAAGGATGGCGAGACAGGTTCGATCGCATGATTCAGGTGCGCGGCACAACCGGTATCAACCGCAAAATCGATACAGACCGTGCGCGATGACCCGGCGTGAAAGATCATGAGCGCGCCAAACCAAACGGCATCGGCTTGGCGACAGATCGAAAGACACGGCTCGGAACCAGCCATGACACTCGGAACAGAGTCGAGCTCATGCGCCACCGGCATCGAAGGTGAATCGCATGCGTTTGTGCCTGCCAGCGAAGCACAAGTAATCAAACAAGCCGACAAAGAGGCCGATGAAGCCGAGCATGATGATTTTGAGCAGCCAACTGAGGTGAGCAAACAGGTAAGCGACGTCGGGCTCACCGCCGCGCGCGACCATGTCGGTGCAGAACTCAATGCCGGTGTGGATCGCGACCACGAGTGATGCGACGAAATAAAGCACACCAACTTGAAGGATCGTCTGCGGTCTAATCGCCATCGGCACCTTTATCTGGGAACGCGTTCCATCAACGATGTGCAGGACAAGTTGCCCAACATACACCAATGCCATCAAGAAGCCCACCCATACGAACGCGATGACATGGGGATCGTCAGTACAGAAATAGCACGGCATTTCAAAGCCGCTGTAACTGCCGAGATAGGGCCGCGTGAGAACATGAAACATGCCTACCTGAACAACGTTTCATGTTCGGCTGCGCGCGATGAATCGTGCGAAAACGAGATGACAAGTAACAGAGCAATCAAGCGCGGCAGACGTTAAATCTTCCGCACAGGTGGCCGTACTTCCAAACAACTCATGACGCCGCTTTCAACTCAATACATCTTCTCGTGGGATTCCACCGTATTGGTCTGATGGCGATGTTTCTGAATGTCCGGCGAAGGCACGACCAGCACAGGCCAACGGGATCGTCGCAGGACGCCTTCACTGACACTGCCGACAAGCAAGTCGTACAGGGACGAGTGGCCGTGCGAGCCGATGACGATCAGATCGACATTCAAGTCCTCAGCCTTGTCGAGAATCGTGCGGACGGTGTGACCTTCGGCAAGTTCGGGATTCACGCTGCATCCTTCGCTGCGGACCTGTTCCGTCAGTTTCTGGATGGCCTTCCAGTCTTTGGGGTATCGCAGGCGAACGGGTTGCGCTTCGGCGCGCCGGCCGGCTTCTTCCAATTCAAAATTGCGCGGCAGCACGTGGAGCAAGGTCAACGTCGCACCCATCGCTTTGCCAATCGCGACAGCAGCATTGGTCACATGAGTGGTAACGGGCGAAAAGTCAATTGGCACCAAGACAGTCGGCATGACACACCTCCTTTTCGGTGTGAGCGCCCCCCTGTTTGTCTAATCAAACCATATGATCATTAAAGACTCATCAACAATCGGGGAATCCCTGATTGCACGGTGTCAAATTACGAACTGTATCCGCGAACTGCACTTCTCGGGTTTGGTCTTCGCCATAGATTTTTTCCGATGATCGGGGCAGGCCCGATGGTCTTGCGCGTGTGATTTGTCTTTAATGCAAATGAATCGAATCCTGGTCAGCCGCCCATTCGCAAATTGAGGTGTGTCATGGTCGGAATCGAAAACGAACAACACGTGTTCCGCATCCGCTGCAACGAAGCAGCCACTCTCTTTCTGGCGGGTGATTTCAACGACTGGTCGGTCACTGCCACGCCGATGCAACAGGTTTCACCCGGCACGTGGGAAGTACGGTTGCGATTGCCGGAGGGCGAGCATCATTTTCGATATGTCACCGATACCGGCCGCTGGCTGACGGACTTCTCCGCCCCCAATGTGGTGGCGAATCCATACGGCGGCTGGGATTCAGTGGTGGTCAAGCGTCGCCGATCAACAGACCGCGATGATCTTGTCACCGTGCAGGTTAAGGCGACAGCCCCGAGGATGCCGATGCGCACCATGCAAACAGGACGAGCAAGGCGATCGGCTCGGCGGTCGCGGTTAGGCTCGCTGCCACCACTGGCGTTGGGACGGACGTGAAGTCGGCGTGTGAAATTGATGAACCCATCGCGTCATAATGAGTGCAACGAAAAACCCGCGACCTTTCGGCCGCGGGTTTTTTAGCCCGTTTCGATGATTCAACGTGTGAATCAGAAGAATGCCTTGATCGGTTTGCCTTTGGCAGCCATCGTGAACGGGCGGCCCGAGGGGCTGTGCACCGCTTCGTCGAGGTTGAGGCCGAGGGCGTGACCGATCGTCGCGTGGAGGTCCGGAGCCGAGACTTTGTCTTCGATGATCTTCGTCCCGTTCTTGTTGGTCTTGCCGTAGACCTGACCGGCTTTGATGCCGCCGCCGCCGATGAGAGCGGAGAAGGCAGCCGGGTAGTGGTCGCGGCCCTGGTTGGCATTGATGCGCGGGGTCCGGCCGAACTCGGTGGCGAGGACGACGAGGGTTTCATCGAGCAAGCCCTTGTTGGCCAGATCTTCCAGCAATGAGCCGAGCGCGTTGCCGAGCGTGGGCAACCGGGTATCCATCGCGGTGAAGTTGTTGTTATGGGTGTCCCAGCCGCCGAGGTTGACTTCGACGTAACGAACGTCCTGTTCAATAAGTCGGCGGGCGAGGAGGCAACCCTGGCCGAAGCCGTTCATGCCGTAGGCTTCCTGAGTTTCCTGCGATTCCTTGCGGATGTCGAAGACTTCCAGGTCATCGCTGGTCATGAGTTTCATCGCGTCCTGGTACAGGCCTGTGTAGCTCTTGACAGCCTTCTGCTTGTACTTGCTGCGGAACGGCTTATCGAACGCGTCCGCGAGTGCGAGGCGTGTGTTGAACTCATCGGAGCTGACGCGCATCTTGCTGTTCGGCAAGCCGGAACGAGCGTTGGCCAGCGGCAGCGCGGCGTACTTGTTGGGCATGAAACCGGGCGACGCGGCGTTGTTGCCGCCACCGATGGAGATCGCACCGGGCAGCACTTTGTTGTTCCAGCCGTCAAGGCGGAGGATCCACGAACCGATGTTCGGGTGCCGGATCGAACCGCGCTGCGAATAGGCAGTATGCATGTAGTAGTTGCCGCCGCCATGGTCGCCGGTGGTGGTGCCCATGGAGTTGATGACGGCCATGTGTTTCATGTTGTCCGCCAGTTTCTGACCAAGCTGGGCGCCAATCTTGTAGCCGGAGATCGACGTACCAATACCTTCGGTCGGGCCCTTGTAGCCGGGGTCGGCATCCTGGTGGAAGTCGAAGGTGTCCATGTGCGTCATGCCGCCGGACATGTAAAGGAAGATCATGTTCTTCGCTTTACCGCCGGGGTTCACGCCCTTGGCCGAATCCTTGGAGCGAGTGGCGTTGGCGACGGCGGGCAGCATGCTGACGCCGAGGCACGTCTTGGCGAACATGCCGGCCAGATCGCGTCGGCTGGGCTCGTCCATATTCTTGACGGTCTTCTTGAATCGTTTGTTCATGGCAGTCCTCTTGTGAAACGGGCTTGGGTTACGGGCTTTGATGCTTGGTTTTGATTCGTTTAGCGGACGAAGCTGAACTCGCGGGTGTTGAGCAGCGCCCAGACGATGCGAGCATATTCGTACGTGCCGTTGGGCTTGTGGATCGCTTTGACCACGACGTCGAGTTCGTAGCTCGAAGGCTTGCGGTTGTAGACGCTTTGGAAAACGATCTCGATGCGTTCGCGCGGGCTGCCGGACTTGCCGACGTATTTCATGAGTTGCGAATCATTCTTCATCACCTGGTCGAACATGCCGCCGTTGAACATCGCCAGTACCTGGAGCATGTTGGGTTCAAGCGAAAAGTTGTTGGCGGTTTCGCGGCTGCCCTGGCCGAACATCTGAAGGAAGTGGCCGAAACGTTCCGGCGATCGCAATTCCGAAGCACGGACGTAGCCGGGGTTGTAGGTGCTCCATGCCGGATTGGTTTTACGCGGACGTGAGCTTTGAGCGTATTCGCCTTCAGACATGTTGCCCATATTCATCATGGCCATCATGGACTGGCGATTCTCATTGCGAAGCTTACGCAGTTCCGCGTTGAGTTCACGCACCTTCTGGTCATCTTTCTTCTCGCGCGCCTTGGCGATTTCATTGCGTAAGCGGGTTTCTTCCTTGTTGAATTTGGCTTGGGCTTCGGCGCGGGAGACCAGTTCACTTGGCGAAGCGCCGGAGATGAACGCGTACTGCTGAATGTAAGCGTTTGTTGCCGGACCCGGACGGTAATCGATGTCCGGCACGATCAAGGTCATCAACGAATCCCAGAACTGCTCGGCGGTCATGCGCTTGAGCAGATAGCCGTGGTAGTAGAACGGCTCGCCGGCGGGGTGATCGACCGTCAACGCTTCGCGCTGATAGGTCTGCGTGTTGTAAAGCATGGCCTGGAAGGCTTGCAGATCGTAGTTGAAGTCCTTCATTTTGAAGGCGAGAAACGCCATCAGTTTTGGATTGGTCGGCACGGAGTCGAGCGTCATTTCGTCGACCGGCTCAATCAGGCCGATGCCCATGACCTTCTTCCACATGCGGTTGGCAATGGTCAGCGTAAAACGTGGGTTTTCGCGGCCGATGATCCACTTGGCGTACTTCTGGCGAAGTGTGTCGGCTTCTTGGTCCAGCACGCTGCCGCCGAGGATCGCCTTCGGCTTGACAACCTGGAACGGCTTGGCGTCGTCGTATTTGTAGTCGTGCGGCAGTTGCACTTTGCGGTCGGTGTCGGTCAGACCATAACTGATGTCGCGCGTCAGATCATCGAGCGCGCGGCGGACGTCGCGGTCCTTGATCATCTTGCGGGCTTTCTCGACGTTTTCAGGTCGAGCCCGGGTGTCCACGCCGTAGGTGAACGCCGCCATTTCGTAAAACTCATATTGCGTCCAGAGGTCGAACGGATGATCGTGGCACTGGGCACAGACGAGGCTGGTGCCGAGGAACGTCTGCACGGACAGAGCCATATGATCGAGCGGCATGCCTTCATCGCGAAGGTAGAAACCGACGGCGCCGTTGTCCCACGGGAATCCTTCAGCGGTGATCATGTCGTAGGCGACCTGGTCCCACGGCTTGTTCTGCCGCAGTTGTTCTTTCATCCAGTTCATCCACGCTTCGCCGGCGCGCATCTGGTCGCTGCGAATACGGAAAACGTCGGCCCAGTAGTTGAAGTTGTGGCTGACATACGCTTCAGACTTGAGCAGTTTGTTGATCAGCTTGGCGCGCTTGTTGCTCCCCATCTTGCGGTATTCGAGCACTTCGGTGACCGACGGGATGCGGCCGGCGATATCGAGATACGCGCGACGCAGAAACGCCGTATCACTCATGCGCTTCGTCGGCGAAATCTGCTTGTCTTTGTTTTCTTCATTGGCCTTTTTGATGCCCATATCGATGTAGCCGTCAATCGTCTTGGCGGCGGCTTCGATTTCAGCCTGTGTCGGCGCGCCCTTGCGAATGCGCGGGCCGGCGGCGTCGGCTTCGCCGAGCTTCTTGATCAGGTCGATGATTTTGTCGTTGTCTCCAACCTTCGGCAGCGCGAAGGAAGGTGCGGCCGACCACACCAACAACGCGACCATCACCAGTGCAGTGCTCATTCGAAAGGGAGGTCTCATTGAGGCCATGTGTGCTCTCCTGCAATGTGAGCGTTTTCAAAATTGCTGATCGAACGGATCGGGTTAGCCCATGCGGAATGCAGCGGATCATGTGGGCCGAGGATGCCCAACGATCCCGCCATTGCTCTATTATACGGGAAAACCCATTCTTACTGCTGTTTATCCGTTTATCGGTTCACCACAGGCGACGCATTCTCAAACCAAGTCGCCAACACAATCTCTTCCCCAAGATCACGACCTTCCAATTCTTGCGCTGGATTACCGGGCCCATCCTGCAACAGTGCCTTCATTCACGGATTGCCTTTGCAAGGGCCGTGTCGTCTGTTCGGCGGCTTCTTCCTTCGTAAATCCTTGGCTCAACTAGGCTTGCCTGCATTTGTATGTGTGCGGACAATCCCACTGTTAAATTTAACGTCCAGCGGCCCTCAACGTCCAGAAAAAAATGGGGGTTTGACCCATAATTCTTTTTCTATCAGGCCAACCATAATTCCCGTTCCCTTGGGACTTTGTGGAAATCCTGTGCACAGAATACGATTGGCCTCAGCCATGCCGCCGCCCACCCCCCATCTGCTGATCGATGCCGAAATCGCCGAACGCAACCACCAGCGTTTGCTGGACTACCTCCGCGAACACGGGCTTTGCCTCCGTGCACACACTAAAACCCACAAAATCAAGAAGTTAGGCGAGTTGCAGGCCGGACCGATGTCGGTCGGACTCACGGTCGCCAAAGTGGGCGAAGCCGACGTTATGGCAACGGTTTGCGACGACCTCCTATTGGCGTACCCGATTGTGGATAACGCCCGCGCCGAGCGGGTGGCCGCATTAGCAAATCAGGTCAACATTCGTGTGGCAGTCGATTCAAAGCTGGCGATTCAGACCCTCAGCGATGCCGCCGGGGCCCGTGCAGTCCCGCCCGAAATCGGCATTCTGGTCGATATGGATGTCGGCTATGGCCGAACCGGGGTTCAAACCCCTGCTGATTCGCTCGAACTGGCCCAATTTGTGGATGCCACCCAACACGTCCGGCTCGACGGCCTGTTCATCTACCCCGGCCACGTGCGCGGCACACTTGATGAACAAACCACCACCCTCACCGTCGTCGACGCCAAGGTCCAACAGGCGACCGGTCTCTGGTTGGAGCACGGACTTGAACCGGCCATTGTTTCCAGCGGCTCCACGCCGTCGGCTTACCACTCCCACCTCGTCCGCGCCGTCACGGAGATTCGGCCGGGCACCTACATCTACAACGACATGAACACCGTGCGCGGCGGATACTGTACGATCGGTGATTGCGCCGCACGTTTGGTCTGCACCGTCGTCAGTAACGCCGTGCCCGGACAGGTGGTCATCGACGCCGGCAGCAAAACACTCACGATGGATCCGAGCATCGACGGCCCAAACGCCGGCTTCGGCGCGATCGTTGAATACCCCGAAGCGCGCATCGCGCGCCTGAGCGAAGAGCACGGCCAAGTCGACATCACCAACTGTCCAAACGCACCCCAACTCGGTGAGCGTGTACACGTGATCCCGAATCACATCTGCCCCTGCTCCAACCTGCAAAACGAAGTGTGGTGGCTCGATCGGACCGTCAACGACGAACCGCAACGCATCCCGGTCGATGCACGCGGCGCGCTGGTTTGAAAGCAATGACTGCGATATGGCGTTTCACGCCTTGTCTCTAAACCTCCTGCTCTCCACTCTGTTCCACCCCTTCCACCCGTTCGCGGAACCGCGCATACACCTTCTGTCGACCGGCGTTGTAGCGTTCGGCGTCAGCTTCGTATTGCTTTGTGAAGTATGACACACCATACACCCACACGCCGGCGCTCAGCAGAATCAGGAAGACACTCGTGAGCACACTGGCCGTCCCTTTACCGATTTCGTCCACATCATGCCGCGTGATCCAACTGGCCTGACTTATATCGTCGGCATGATGGCCGGTTGTGGTGGTGTCAGCCTCGCACAAACTGATCAAATCGAGCACCGTGCTGGCAAACGTCGCCCGTGATTCACCTTCGGCCGGCAGCAGTTGAACATCCTGCAACATCAACAACATGGAGAGTAAGTTCAAATCCTCCGTGCGCGAACGATCAGCCTGCCAGGTCATTCGGTCGTTTTCTGTATCGATCTCCACCTCCACCTTGGTTCCAGGCGGCAACGAGCCGCTTTCGATCACCAGTGTGAACTGTTCCAGTGCGCCAGGCTCCCAGATCGAATGATCCTGCGCGTCGATTGTGACATCCACCGTCTGGTTACCGTGCGAAAAACTGAGCGCGGCGTGCCACGTCGAGCGATAGGTCTCCGGCCAAGCGGCGGTGATAATCAGAAACAACACCATCGCCGGCCCCGGCAAAAAAGTCGTCCACAACAGCAACCGGGAAGGCAGACTCATCGGCCGATTGTCGCCGCGAATGAGGACCGTGTGGACACTGAGAAACGTGCCGCACTCCGGGCATCGCAACTTGGAGGCGCCCTGAAGGTTGTAGCCGCACCCGGCACAGCGCGGGAAGGCATCCGGCGTCTTCCGTGCGCGAAACGATTGCTGAACACTGTGAGAAAGCAACACCACCCCCGCCGTCCCAAAGAAGGGAATCAGCCAGCACATGCAAAAGACACTGCCAAAATCGGAATCCATGGTGGGCTCAACGCGAAAATCGTTGAAAGATCATAGAGGGATCAACGGTGGTTTTCGCGGTGGCGAAAATCGAGATCGCCCGAACACATTCTTTCGTTTCCGGATTTCCTGCGTTCCCGGAAGTATCGAAAAAGTGACGGATGCCCAGTCCCTTGGAGGGAGGAGGATCGGAGTTCAAATGCGATTGCTCTCATGCAAAACGGTTCAATCCGTTTCATACCACCCGGTTCAATCCAATGCTTCTATCGGTCTCATGCGCCACGCTATCGCGTAGGTCCAGTCTTCATCATGTCGATCCTGCCGGGAGACATTGATGAGGTACCGGCCGACGGGGATATCTTTCAAATAGATGTGCTCAACATTGTCCACCCGGCTCACGCTTTTGGCGAGGATATCAACGTCGTCGCCGGCCGGTCGCAACAGCGCGAGGTTCAGGTTGGCGGTGCGAAACGTGTCGGTGTAGATCGGCTTGTTGGTATACGGATGGAGCACAAGATCGCCGGTGACCGGATGCCGCAGCGCACTTTGACTCGAGTGAATCTCGACGCGCCGGTGCCAGGTGATCGTGACGCACAGTTCGCTCTGGGGCTGATCGATTGTGATCGGGTAAGTGGTCACGGTGCGGTTGGCGATGGTTTCAAACGACCAGCCGCGCATCGGCGTGGCAGTCATGTCTTGCAGCGCGGCGGGGCTGTACGGCGGCGTGTCGAGAATGCGGTAGCTGGTGTCCAGTCGCACACTGCCGGCGCCGTGATGCGGGTCGAGCGGCCGACCCGGCTCCGGTTCAAAGCCGACCGACTTGTCCGCGCCGGTCAGCAGCACGGCTTTGATAACCTCCGCCCTGCGCGCGTGCTCGTGCGGAGACCGCCGCGCCGCCTCCAACAACCGCGCGACCACCGCCGTGACGATCGGCGTGTTGTAACTGGTCTGCGACATCCGCCCGACAATGTCGGGCTTGCATCGGCCGGGCGCGGCGGCGGGCGGCTGCGTGTAACCCGTACTCGATCGCCGACCACCCGAACCCACGGCAATCGCATTGAAACTCGACGCAAGCAACGGCGGCACCAGACTGTTGCCCTGGTTGTTTACGCCGGCGATGACGATCACATCATGCTCATCGATCAGGTAGTCAACGCGCGTCAGCACCTGTTCGCAATCAATCGATCCGCCGCGAATCCAACTGTGCGTGAACAGGTCGCAACCTTGCGGATCCGGCGGCTGCGATTCGGTGAGCAACCGGATGGCGTCGTTCCCTTCTTCATCGACGTACTGCAACCGACGCACGCGCAGGCACTGCTGAAGCCAACCTTGCGGCAGATGAACGTTCGGATCGTTCGATTCGTCGATCACATCCTGGTAAAGGCGCACGCGTTGCACGCCCGGCGCCAGGCCGGCGGGACCGTAAATCAACCGCGCGGTGGCGTCGGCGTGACCTGAGGTTTTGGACGGCCCACTGGCGCGGGTGAACGACACGCTGTCAAAAAAACCTGAACCAATGTGCGGGCTGTATTGAACATTGGTGTTGTCGCCGCTGCTTTCCACGTGACCGATCGCAATGCCCCGCCCGGTCGGTGCTTCGTCGCCGAGTTGATGTTCAAGCGCCGCGATACCTGTCCAATGGTCCGGCCGACCGTTGGATTCCGCCGGCGTTGGATCACGTTCGCACGAAACGACACCCATCACCAACGCCAATACCAAAAGGTGTTGCGCCGCGCCGATCAATCGTTTCGATTGGCACGTGGGTGCGTACGACAAAAAGGAACTCCAGGTGGTCGGTTATCGTAGCGGAGGAAACAGACGCGTGATAACCACCAGGGATCACATGCGCAATTGTCATCCCCACCTGCGCGGGAATGACATTGAAATCGCGTGCCATGGCACGTGGATCACCACTTCGCCTTCGGCCAATCGCCATTCAATTGCCGGATCAAGAACTTCGCCACACCGCGGGCCATCGATTCGTTCACCGTGCCGAGGTAGTGGCCGTCGTATGGCACCACCGGCAGCCGCACCCCACCGTCGTAAGCATTTGATGCGTCATCAAACAGATCCAACGACGGAATGCCGTGCTTCTGCGCCATCGCCTGCACCAGCAGTGTGTAATCGGTTGCCGGGTGTTCATCCTTCAGGCTGTTCGGATCGGGAATCACCGCGAGGAACAACTTGAAGCCATGCTGATCCGCAAGCTGATTGAATTGGTTGAGGTAACCATCCAGCCGAACCAGCGCCGCGTTGCCTTGGGCCGGGGTGATCGGCTGCGACTTCAACGCGCCGGCCGCGTCATGCAACCACATCAACAGCGCGCTGCGCCGTAGCACCTGCGCGATGCGCCACTTGGTCAGCGTCCAGCCTTCCAGTTTCGACTTCGTGTCAAACGCCACCGGACCAGTCAACGTGAACCGATGATGGTGCTCGGCGATCGAGTGTTCCATCAGGTCGTTCCAATACCAGAAGATAATTACAACGTCGGGTCTGATCGTCGGCCCAAGTTCTTTGAGCAGGCCGAGTTCCTGGTTGGTGGAATAGCTGCGCAGCCCGCCGTTGACGACGGTGAATGTCTGTCCCACATCAGTTGTCGTGTCCTGGAGTCGGGTTTGCAGGTGCACGGGCAATGTTTGATCATCGGCGATGCCCTGGCCGTAAATCATGCTGTCGCCGAGCGCGAGGATCCGGACTTCCTCGGTTTGTTTGTCGCCGATGTCCGCACCGCGCAGGCCGAGGTTGTTCACGCGCACGGGATGGTGGTAGGCGTAATGTGTGGTGTTCGGTTGCATCTGCCAGCCGCGGTGCGGGTTGGCTTCGATGTGCAGGACCGGCCGCTTCTGCGCCAATGGCGCGCCCAATACCACGCGCAACACCACTTCACAGATCAACGCCGCGATCAACAGCGACATCAACACCGCCAGCACTTTGAACCGTCGCCGACGCTTGCGGCTGTGACGGCCCGTACGGCCCGCGCGCGATGGACGGGCTTGGATGTTCGACGCCTTGTTCATCCCACCGTTACATCGTGCAGATTGAATAGATCATCATGTCGGCACGCAAAAGCATACCGAGAATTCGGCGTGTCTGTTGACGATCGTTCCCTATAATCCCCCCATGCCCAACCACCCCAAACAGGCCGACCCGGACCATCCCGTTCTTCAACCCATCGCCGATCGGTTCAGTCCGTACCTGTACGAGCCGCGCGCCGTCGAAACGGACAAGCTGTTGACCTGCCTCGAAGCGGCGCGGTGGGCGGCGTCCAGTTTCAACGAACAACCCTGGCGTTTTATCGTGGCCACGCGCGAGGATGAGCCGGCGTTCAAGGCGGCGCTGGAGTGCTTGATGGACGCCAACCAACCTTGGGCCGCCAACGCCGGGGTGTTGATCCTCACCGCGGTGAGCACCAGTTTTTCCCGCAACGGCAATCCCAATCGTGTCGCCGAGCACGACCTCGGCCTCGCCGCGGGCAACCTGTCGGTCCAGGCGGCCGCGCTCGGCTTGCAGGTCCATCAGATGGCGGGCGTGAACCTTGCGAAAGTGCGCCAGACGTACAACATCCCCGAAGGGTTTGAGCCGGTGACCGCGATGACGATCGGTTACGCTGCCGACCCAAACGCGGCAGGCGAGGGCAACGAACTGGCCGACCGCGACAAGGGCGGCCGCGAACGCAAGCCGTTCGATGAATGGGTGTTCGCCGGCAATTGGGGCAATGCCGCATCCCTTTGATCGCGTCAATGATGATTCGATGCAACCGTTGCGTTTAGCCGCATCGCTTGCGACGCGCTTCTGCCGCAAGCGGCAGGGCTGGTTGAAATCCAAACACCAGGTTTCTACGTCTCGCATTAATTTCTCCATGGAACGCCAAACCACCCAACGCGCCGCCATTCGCGAAGCCTTCCGCGCCGCCGCACGCCCGCTCGGCCCGCAGGAAGTGCTCGACGCCGCGCAGGACGACGTCCCTTCACTCGGTATCGCCACCGTCTACCGCAATATCAAAGCACTCATCGAGGAAGGTTGGCTGCAAACCGTCGACCTGCCCGGCGAGTCCGCCCGCTATGAATTGGCCAACATCGGTCACCACCATCACTTCCATTGCAAATCGTGCGGCAAAGTGTTTGACATCGAAGGCTGCCCCGGCAAACTCAAAGCGATGCTGCCGGCAGGCTTTGAACTCGACGACCACGAAATCGTTCTCTACGGCCGATGCGATGAGTGCGCGGCGTGAGTGAAGGGCTGTCCGGTTTTTCTCAGTGGCCATGAAGGATGGGAGATCACGGAGGGGGACTTGGGGTTGGTAAGATGATCAATCATGAGAGGGTTAGGTTTCATCTTCCTGGCGGCATTCGCACTACTTGGATGCGATGGCGAGGCTCGTGTGATCGAAGTCATCGACGCACAAGCCCAGCCTGTCGTGAATGCCAAGGTTTCCATTTCGCCGGGGATCGATGAACCGTCATCCACGGCCACCACAGACGCAAACGGCCGAGCGACGTTTGCAGAAGGCGCATGGGAAGCCGTCGCTCCTGCCATCTCGATCAAGGTCGAAAAGGACAATGTCGTTCTGCACGACGCTGTCCGAGCCAAACCTGAAGGTTCACTCATCCGGATACGAACCAGCGCTCCTTCAAACGCTACACCTTGAAACCCTGACCAATCTTCTGCCTCCGTGACCTCGCAACCTCCGTGGCCACTGTGAAAAACGACACACCTCCTCACGAAACTCATCCCTTGTCACCACCCTCGGTCTTCCAAACAAGCCTTTCCAAACCGCCACGCAACCCGGGAATCCCCCTTGCTCCGCCGCTCGTGTCGTGATACGGTAGGACATGCCCCACAACCAAAACAGCACTTCTTCCGTTCCCGCTGCCCAAGCGCCGGCATCGACTCAGGAAATGCTTGCCGCCGCCGGTTCGCAACACCAGGAGTCCGAGTTCTTCGTCCCCATGCCGCCCGGGTATGTCAAGGGCAAACACAAGTTTGTCGTCGTGCTCGGCACAGTCATGTCCGGGCTCGGCAAAGGCATCTTCTCCAGTTCGCTCGCCAAACTGCTCAAAGACAAAGGCCTCTCCGTTTCGCCGATCAAGATGGAAGGCTACCTCAACATCGACTCCGGCACGCTCAATCCGTACCGCCACGGCGAAGTATTCGTGCTCGACGACGGTACGGAAACCGACATGGACCTCGGTACGTACGAGCGCATGCTCGACCAAAATCTCACGCGACAGAATTTCGTCACGTCAGGCCAAATCTTCCGCGATGTACTCGACAAAGAAAGACACGGCGGTTACCTCGGCCGCGACGTGCAAATGATTCCCCACGTCACGGGCGAAGTGAAGTACCGCCTGCGCGAACTGGCGATGAAACAAAACGCCGACGTGGTGTTCGTCGAAGTCGGCGGTACGATCGGTGACTACGAAAACGGTTTCTACCTCGAAGCGCTGCGCGAACTGGCGTTCGAAGAGGGCGAAGGCTCCACATGCTTCGTCGCGTTGACCTACGTGTTGGAACCGCACGCGCTGGGCGAACAGAAATCCAAAGCCGCCCAACTCGGCCTGCGCAAAGTCATGGAAGCCGGCGTGCAGCCGAGCATCATCGCCTGCCGAGCACGCAACCCGGTCAGCGAATCGGTGAAGGAAAAAATCGCGATGTTCTCCAACGTGCCCATGAAGCGCGTGTTCTCGATGCACGACCGCTCATCAATCTACTCCATTCCCGATTCCATGCACGACGCAGCACTCGATCTGGAAGTGCTCACGATGCTTGAACTGCATGGCAGAGTCAAACCCGCGCACGAAGACAAAGCCCGCGAAAGCTGGCACAGGTTTGTGACCGGCATCAAATCCGCCCGGCAACACAAAGCCTGCATCGGCATCACCGGCAAATACGCCGCGCTCCGCGACGCCTATGCCTCGATCGACAAAGCGATTGAACATTGCGGCACGCACTTGAATGCTGACTTGGATGTGCAATGGATCGACACCACCGAGTTTACCGAAGGCAACGAAGACGCCGACGCCGCGAAACTGCTCGCCGGCCTTGACGCCGTCATCGTCCCCGGCGGCTTCGGCGTCCGCGGCACGGAAGGCAAGATCGCCTGCGTGAAATACTGCCGGGAAAACAAAATCCCCTACCTGGGCATTTGCTTGGGATTCCAGGTCGCCGTGATTGAGTTCGCCCGCAACATCGCCGGGCTCACCGGCGCTGCGTCCACCGAATTCAACAAGGACACGCCGCACCCGATCATCGACATCCTCCCCGACCAACTGAAAATCGAAGGCCTCGGCGGCAACATGCGGCTTGGCGGGCAGGACGTTGCAGTCAAAGAAAACACACTCGCCGCGCAACTGTTCGCACGCGGGCAGGGACCGAACGCACCGATCGGCGCCAGCCCCAACGCAACGGACATCGCCGGTAAGCCTTACATGATCCGTCAACGGTTCCGCCATCGCTATGAAGTGAACCCGGACCACATTGAAGAACTTGAAAGCAAAGGTCTCATCTTCTCCGGCCGGCACCCGCAACAACCGATCATGCAGATCCTTGAACTCCCTGTCGATCAGCATCCCTACTTCATCGGCGCACAGTTTCACCCGGAACTGACCAGCCGGCCGCTCCGACCTCAACCAATGTTCATGGGCCTTGTGGCGGCAGCGATGCAACACGCGGACGTCGACAGCAAGGAGGTGAAGGCCTGGCTCCCTTTTGAGAACAAGGCGGAGGTGGTGGGGGTGTGACGGGACCGAGGGATAAAACTCCCTTAGCATTAAGCGATCAGTTCTTTCAATGTCTCATTCAATCCAAACTCCCGCTCAAATCCAATCGTTTCGCGCAATTTCGAAGTGTCCGGCACACGTCTTCGAAACGGATCTTCAAATCCCGGCTCATATGCATCGTCAAAAGCAATGTGCTGTTTTTGCGACGACGAACCACTCAACGCAATCACCCGATCCGCGAGTTCATCAATCGTTACTTCCTCTTCACTGCCCACATTAAACACTTCGCCGTGACAGTGTTCGTTCTCCATCAATCCAACCAACGCGCCCACCACATCGCGCACATCGCAGAACGCGCGGGTCTGTTGTCCATCCCCATACACCTCCAGCGGCTTGCCGCTTAGCGCAGCGGCCACAAACCGCGGCACCACCATGCCGTAGTGCCCCACCTGCCGCGGCCCGATCGTATTGAACAACCGCGCGACGACCGCGCCTCCGGAAGATTTACCACCGCTGCCCTGCGCCTGCTTGTGATAACTCAGTGCGAGATGTTCATCGAACGCTTTGCTCAGCGCGTAGGACCAGCGCGGTCCGGTCGGTGGGCCGTAGATCAGATCCCCGTCTTCGCGAAGCGGGATGTCAGCCGACTTGCCGTAGACTTCACTGGATGAAGCGATGAGGACCACGGCGTTGACGTGATGCGCCGCCTCAAGCACGGCGCCGGTTTCATGAACATTGTTCTGAATTGTCGCGGCCGGGTTGTCTTTGACCAGTTGCACGCCCACGGACGCCGCGAGATGGTAAATGTGTCGCACGCCGTCGAGCAGTTCCGGTTGCGCTGTCAACACTTCGCTGACGCGGCCTTTGATCAACGAGCAGTCATTACCCAGCAGGTGCGCAATATTCGTTTCGTTACCAGTGGAAAGGTCATCAATGATGACAACCTCTTCACCGCGCGATCGCAGTCGTTCAGCCAAGTGCGAACCGATGAATCCCGCGCCGCCTGTGATGAGGGTTTTTTGTTGCAAAGGCCTCTCTCATATCGCTCATATAGTCCGCCGCATGCGGCGGGAAAGGGTTGCGCAATCTCGTGGATCAAGGAAACACAGGCGCGTTACCCCCGGCATGCCGGGGGCTAAATGTTCAGCGCTTCCGCGTCACGGTCGGACAGCAGGCACGTTTCACCTTCATAGGTGCGTTCTTTCACCGTGCCGTCACGTTTCCATGACCGTTCGCAGCGTGGTTCGTTGCGCAGGTCGATCACTTCGATCGTATCGCCATCGGTGATTTCAAATCGACTGATGCCGCACAGGTCGGCGAGGTCCGTGGCGTCGAAAGCGGACAGATCGACGCTGTCAGTTTTCGGCACGCGGAGACCGCAATCGAGCGGGTTGTCGAGATCGTTGGCCTGGCGGTAATCTTCCAGTGCTTTGAGCCAAGTATCGCGTTGATCCATGACCATGGGCCAATCTTCATTCACCGGAATCTGCCGCATGCAATCGACGTTCTGGAATTCCTTGAGGTGAACACAGTCGGTGTTTTCACCTTCCAGCGCCTGCCACGCTTCGTCCGCCGTGTGCGGCATCACAGGCGCAAGCAAACGGATGAGCGTGGTCGCAACGCGGTACAACGTCGACTGTGATCGCCGGCGTCGCGGCGCATCGATCTTGTCGCAGTACAGGCGATCTTTCACGGCGGTCAGGTAGTCCGCCGACAGCGTGTCGTTGCAGAAGTTAAACAGTGCAATGTGTGCTTTGCGGAATTCAAAGTTCTCGTAAGCGGCGCGAACGGTGTCGCTGAGCTTGATCAGTTCACCGGTGACCCACGCATCAACCGAGCCTGCATCTTCATCTTCAAATCGCTGGCGGTCTTTGCCCATGTCAAAGTCGCCGAGATTACTCAGCAGGAAACGCAGCGTGTTCCGCACCTTGCGATACTCTTCGCCGGCGTGTTGGAAATAATCGATATCGACCTTGATGTCATTGTCCGTGTTCAGGCTCGATACCCACCAGCGGCAGATGTCGGCACCGAAGTCTTTGAAAATGTCATCAATGCCGGGGATGCGTTTGGCCTGTTCCTTGTCCGACTTGCTGATTTTCTTGCCGTCCTTGTCAACCATGAAGCCGTGGGTGAGCACGGATTCAAACGCCGGCTTGCCAAGCACGCCCAACGAAGGCAGCAGCGAAAGTTGGAACCAGCCTCGGTGTTGGTCGGAGCCTTCGAGGTAGAGGTCGGTGACGGCCGGCGCATCGTCCGGTCGCGCGAGGCCGCGCTGGCGGATGACGGCATTCCAGGATGAGCCGGACTCGAACCAGACGTCGAAGATATCACCGGCCTTTGTGATTTCGGATGTCGGATTTTGGATTTCGGATTTGATCCAGTTGGGCGCGTCGGGGTCTGAGTTGGCGTCATACCTTTCGAGCAGATCTTTCGGCTCCGCCACAAACCAGATGTCGCTGCCCTTCTCGCGGATGAGATCGGCCACGGCCTGCACGCTCGCGCGGGTGAGCAACACCTGATCCTCTTCCGGGCCGAAGAATGCCGGGATCGGTAAACCCCACGAGCGCTGGCGCGACAGACACCAATCGGGGCGTGTATCCAGCATGCCTCGCATGCGGTTGCGACCCCATTCCGGGTAGAACTTCACGCCGGACTCCGTCGTGTCGAGTGCACGTTGTTTAACGGAAGACGCGTTGTCACCGCTTTGTTGTTCGAAGGGTTTGTTGACATCGACGAACCATTGTTCCGTCGCGCGGAAGATGACCGGCCCTTTACTTCGCCAGTCGTGCGGGTAGCTGTGCAAGAACTTGTTGGCGTGGAAGAGATGGCCGCTCTCAGTCAGCTTGTCGACGACGAGATCATTGCCTTGCCACACACTTTGTCCCCGAAGCCAATCGGGGGCTTCGTTGTCGAACGTGCCGTCCGCTTGTACGGGGCAGTAAATGTCGAGCCCTTCTCGCAAGCCGGTCTGGTAGTCTTCGACGCCGTGACCCGGCGCGGTGTGGACCATGCCGGTGCCGTCTTCGAGCGTGACGTAGTCGGCGGCGACAACGGGGCGGTCGGCATGGTCATTGAGGAATGGATGGCGATACTTCAAGCCAACAAGTTCGCTGCCGGGTAGGACAGCCAGCGGTTCTGTGTATTCACCGCCGGCGGCTTCGATTACTGGTTTGGCGAGGTCGCACGCGATGACAGCGACATGTTCGTGGTTGTTGGTTTTCACACGGTACAGGCCGTAGTCGTACTTTTCGTGCACAGCAACAGCGAGGTTCGCCGGCAACGTCCACGGCGTGGTGGTCCAGATCATCAACGACAACGGCGCCCCCGGTAGCTGCGCGACCACCTTGTCGCGCAATTTCAATGAGCTGGCGTCGGCGAGGTCGAACAGGACGTAGACGCTGGTGTCCTCGCGGTCTTCGTATTCAAGCTCTGCCTCGGCCAGTGCGGTCTGGTTGTCGATTGACCAGTGAACCGGCTTCTTCATGCGGTAGACCAACCCCTTGCCGACGAGGTCTGCGAAGACTTCGAGCACGGCCGCTTCATAGCTTGGCACCATCGTCAGGTAGGGGTTGTCATAGTCCGCGAGCGTGAGCAACTGCTGCATCTGTTTGGCCTGCAGCTTGATGTATTTGTTTGCATACTTCTTGCAAGCCTTGCGAACATTCATGATTTCGGATGTCGGATTTCCGATGTCGGATTGGGAATTTGCCGTTCCTTGATCGCTCGATGGCTCGGTCCCTTGATCCCTTTCCTCTGCTTGTGCCTCCATGCGCTCCTGCATCACCTTGTGTTCGATGGGCAGACCGTGGCAGTCCCAGCCGGGAATATAGGGGACGTCGAAGCCTTCCATCGAGCGCGTGCGAACAACAAAATCCTTGAGCACTTTGTTGAGCATGTGGCCAAGATGGATCGAACCGTTGGCGTAAGGCGGGCCGTCGTGGAAGACATACTTCGGCGCGTCCTTGCGTTGTTCGCGCAAGGCTTCATACAACTTCATCTTGGCCCAGCGTTTGAGCGATTGCGGCTCATTCTGAACCAGGTTCGCTCGCATGGCAAACCCGGTTTTGGGCAGATTAAGCGTGTTTTTGAACGTTTTCTTGGTGGCTTCGGGCATGGTGGTGAACCGGATTCATGCGGATTGAACGGCGTTCGATGATCGGCGCTCAGGCGTGGCGAACAATATTCATTCAGGAAGCGTGGCGTGGTTTGACGGTTGATCGCTGAACACTGACCGTCAACAAAAAACCCCGCCGGTTGGCAGGGTTGCGAAGGCTGTTCAGTCCGATCGCCGACCCTACCGGGCAATGTCCGGGGTAATCATAATGATGTCGGCAATCTGGATCGTGACGGTGTTCATTTCAGGGAAAGTATAGCTGGTCAGGTGACGGGGGCAATCAAGCGGGTTTGATTCGCCTCATCGCAACGCTCAGGACCGGTGTGGGTTCAGTCCTGATCAAAAGCAAGCGTGTGCGATCCTTTACCTTGCCGCACCCATCGTCCCTTACCGGCTCCGGCGCTTCCTCGTCTTGACCCGTCCGCCTTTTTTCTTCGTGCCGCCGCCGGCGAGTTTGGGGACGCCCCCTTTGCGGGTGCCGAGGGCGGACAGGTCCATGTCGCCCATGCCGGCCATGGCTTTCATCCGGCCGAACATGCTCAGGCCGGCCATCTGTTGCGCCATGCCCTGCACCGCTTCGAAGCCTTTGACCAGTTGGCTGACTTCCTCCTTGCCCGTGCCGGACCCTTTGGCGATGCGGCGTCGGCGGGAGTTGTTCAGCAAGTCGACGTCCTTGCGTTCGTCCAATGTCATCGATTTGATGATCGCTTCGGTCTGGTCGATCTGTTTGTCGTCGATGTCAAGTCCTTTGAGTTGCTGGCCGATGCCGGGCATTTTGCTCAACAGGTTTTTCATCGAGCCCATCTTGCGAATCTTTTTAAGCTGATCGAGGAAATCGTCCATCGACATCTTGCCCTTCTCCATTTTTTCCTGGAGCGCGCGGGCTTCTTCTTCCTCGACGTGTTGCTGAATCTGCTCGACCATACCGACCATGTCACCCATGCCGAGGATGCGCGAGGCAATGCCTTCGGGCCGAAACTCTTCGAGGGCATCAAGCTTTTCACCGATGCCGATGTATTTGATCGGTTTGCCGGTGATGTGTTTGACGGTCAGCGCCGCGCCGCCGCGGGTGTCGGAATCGAATTTGGTGAGGATCACGCCGTCGAGTTCGAGTTCATCGTTGAACGCCTTGGCGGAGTTGACGGCGTCCTGTCCGGTCATGGCGTCGATCACGAGGAAAATCTGGTGAGGCTGCACAGCCTTCTCAACGCGACGAAGTTCATCCATCAGGTCATCGTTGATATGCAGACGGCCGGCGGTATCGAGGATGAGCACATCAGTCTTTTCAGCGCGAGCTTTCTTGAGCGCGTTGCGGCAGACTTTGACCGCGACACCGACCGCTTTGCCGTACTCAGCGACTTTGTCGATCTCGGAATAACAGGTGACTTTGCCGCGACCTTCAACGGTCTGCTCGACCTGCTCCGCCAGCGTTTCCAACTGTTGCACGGCCGCAGGACGTTGCAGGTCGGCAGCGCAAAGCATGACCGACTTGCCCTTGAGTTTGAGGTGCGCGGCGAGCTTGCCGCAGGTGGTGGTCTTGCCGGAGCCTTGCAAGCCGGACATCATGATGATGGTCGGGCCCGGGCTGATTTGCAGGATGCCGGGCGTGTCCTCTTCGCCGGCGGTCATGAGTTGCACGAGTTCATCGTTGACGATTTTGATCATCAACTGCCCGGGTTTGAGCGATTTGTGCACATCCTGACCGAGCGCGGATTGGACACATTGATCGCAGAACTTCTGCGCCACTTCGTAATGCACGTCGGCTTCGAGCAGCGCCGAGCGCACTTCGTCCATGGCCTCTTTGACATTGTCCTCGGTGATGCGACCACGGCCGGACAGTTTGCGAAACGTGTCGGAAAACTTCTCAGATAGATTGTCGAACATGAAGTCGATCCTTGCGTGAATGAATGCATGCCGTTCACACGGGTTCGACCTTGACCGGGGACGAAAGTGTAGGCGTGATGGCGGAGGGGATCAATCCGTGTCTGCTACACTTGCCGGACACGGAGGTGTCTGTCGTGGCAAAGCAACAAGACAGCGAACCGAGCACCACGCAATCGCTGATGGCGGAGTTTCGTCGACAGCGACGGGACTTCATGACCATCTGGGGACCGACGCTGATCGTGCTGGCGATTGCGTTCATCATCGCGGCGCAGTTCGTGCAACCGGCGCCGCCGAAACATGTGATGATCAGCACAGGCAGTGAGACCGGCGGCTATCACACTTTCGCGCAAGAGTACGCCCACTATTTCAAAGACCGGGATATCACGCTCGAACCGCGCACCTCGGCCGGCAGCGTGGAGAATGTCGAACGTCTGCTGACCTCAAATGAAGCCGAGGACAGCGACAATACACCGTTCACGGGTGCCATCGTGCAGGGCGGCGTGTCGTCAGCACCAGCGCGGGAGAAACTGCGCACCGTGGCGAGCCTGTACCTTGAACCGGTGTGGGTGTTTTATCGCGGTGACGAAGAATTGACGCAACTTCGGCAGTTGAAAGGCAAGACAATCGCTGCGGGTGTCGCAGGCAGCGGCACGCAACAGTTGGCAATCACCCTGTTGCAGGACAACGGCGTGTTGCCGAAAGGCGATAAGGTGGCGGTTAGCGGCGGCGGTCTGGTTTCAATGAATGCTGCCGACGCCGCCAAAGCAATCAAGGTAGGGGAGATCGACGTCGCCATATTTGTCATCTCACCTCATGCGCCGATGGTGCGATCGCTCATTGCAGACCCCGACGTGCAATTGATGAGTTTTAATCGTCATTCGGCCTATCCACGACGCCATCGGTTCATTTCATCGGTCACCCTGCCGCGCGGCGTACTCGATCCGGCTGAAGACCTGCCCAGCCGGGATGTGCACCTGATCGCGCCGGCCGCCAATCTGGTCGTGCACGAAGACATTCACTCCGCCTTGATCCCGTTGTTCATCGAAGCGGCACGAAGCGTGCACGACCGTGGTGGACTGGTCACCGATCCCGGCGAGTTCCCATCATTGAAATATGCCGAACTGCCCATTCACGATGAAGCCCGTCGGTACTTTCAAAACGGCCCATCCGCACTGCATCGCATCCTGCCGTTCTGGTTGGCGTCGTTCATCGAACGATCGTGGGTGATGGTGTTACCGTTGCTGACGCTGTTGTTGCCGTTGTTCAAGATCGCCCCGCCGGTGTATCGCTGGCGGATTCGCGTGCGGATTTACCGGTGGTACCGGGTGGTGCGGGCGATCGATAAGGAAGTCGACGCCGAGGCCGACCCCGACGTTTTGGCCGAGGACATCGAAAAGCTTCGTCGGCTCGAAAACGAAGTCGCGGAAGTGCAGGTGCCGCTATCTTACATGGAAGAGTTTTACAACCTGAGGTTGCACATCGCATTCGTACACCGCCACGCCAAACGCGTGCTGGCCGGAATCAAGAATGACGAGAACAAACCTAGCGATGCGCTCGACGCGGTGTTGCCGAAGGGGGAATGAGTCAGCCGGGCATGCCGTGCGACTTGGCCGTCTGCTTTCTCGAAAAGTGCCACTTCGGCAAAGAAGTGACGGTGCCCAAAAAACCGATTCATATCAAGTGGCGCCAATGCAGGTGGCACATTGTTATCGGGCAGAGTGATGGCCGACGTTTTCATCTCCTATTCGCGCAAGGACCAGGATTGGGTCCGTTGGCTGAACGACCAACTGGTCGCCCAGGGGCGCGAGGTGTGGGTGGACTGGGAAGGCATTGAACCTTCGGAGGAATGGCTCAAGGCGATCTATGCCGCCGTCGACGAAGCGGGCGTGTTTGTCTTCGTGCTCAGTCCGGATTCGGTTGGCTCGGACATTTGTTTGCAGGAAGTGGAACACGCGCTGCAATCCGGCAAGCGCATCGTACCGGTGGTGTGCCGCGACGTGAACGATCACGATGTGCCGACGGACATCGCCCGGTTCAATTTCGTGTTCCTGCGCGAGCGGGACGACCGTGACGCCGGCCTGGAAAAACTCGTTCGCGCGA
>JANQKH010000468.1 GCA_028281215.1 Phycisphaeraceae bacterium
GGACAAAGTCTCGCTGACCGTGTTCGATGAAGACGTGCGCGAAACATTGCCGCCATCGAACACGATGGGGCAGATTATTAAGATGAGTGAACAACTCGATCAGATCGATCCGGTTGAGAAAACCCAGATCGGCCCGTCGCTGTTGCACCTGGCCGGCCGTGCGGGCCGAAGGGCGATCGTCGTCGTGCTTTCCGATTTCTTCGTCGACCTCGAAGACCTCGAAGATGCGCTGCAACGGCTTCGCTACGACAAACACGAAGTGGTGCTCATGCAGGTGATGCATCACGACGAGTTGCACTTTGATATCGAAGGAATGGTCAAGTTCGTCGGGTTGGAGGACGAAGACATTTTTCTCACCCGGCCGCGCGATATTCGCAAGGCCTACCTCGAAGCGATGAACCGCCACAACGATCGGTTGGATGAAATCTGCGAAACCAACCAGTGCGAGCGGATCGTCTGCGACACCAGCCGCAACATGGCGGAACTGTTCGCGGACTATTTGCAGAAGCGGATGATTAAGGTGCGGCGGTAAGGATAGACCTCGGCATCTACTCCGCCACCCAACTCCACCACCAAGGCCAACCGGAATCCCACAGCGCGTCAGGCACGTTGGGCGCGAGCATGTCGAACTCCGCGGCGTTGTACCAGCGGGCGTGACCATCGGTGTAGCTTTGGTTATGGCCGGCGGGGCCGAAGCTGGTCATGTGGTTGGAGAACCACGCCTGGTCGCTGGTGTATACGCCGGTGTGCTCGGCGGTGATCAGGCCGGTCGGATCGTCGATATGTGAAGGCGTCGGCCGTTGAAGTCGTGAGTAGGGATGCACGCCCTGCACATCCAGACCGGACAGGATCATGTATTGATCGATATGCAGGACGCCGGACGAATGGCCGGCGATAAACAAGCGCGGGTAGTTGTCGCGCGACGGGCATTTCCAAGGTGTTTCCACATTGGACGCCGGCGTTGAACCGTCCTGTGGGTTGGTCAGCGCGCCGTAACCGCTTAACTGGTAGCCCACCTCTTTGTCCATGACGTAAAGCGCGTTGAGATTCCAATGCGTCGTCTGGTCGGCGGTGGGCAGCAAACCCTGGTGTTCGTCGGCGTAAGCGGTGAACGCCTGTGACTGGCTGCGCGTGTTGGTCAGGCACTTGGTCCGCCGGGCGTTTTCGCGGGCGCTGCTGAGCGAAGGCATCAGCATGGCCATCAGCAGGGTAATCAACGAGATGACCACCAGCATTTCCATCAGGCTGAACGCCCGGCCGGTGGGGTTCGTCCATTCAACTCGAACACGATGGGAGGGTGCTAGCTTCATCAGGCGGACGTATTCTAGGTTTACCGGTCCGGTCCGATCAACGGTTGTCGCTCTTTTGCAGCAAAGACCGCACATCCTCGACCAGTTCGTTCATGCGAAACGGTTTGGCGACCAGCTTTTCGTGGTCGGGCACACCGGTTTCGTTTGTCGCGGCGTCGGTGGATTGGGCGCTCAGGTAGGCGTTGGTGTTGCCGGTCACGATGACCACCGGTACGTGGCGGTTGCGTTGGCGCAAGTGGCGCCGGCATTCATCGCCGGTTCGGCCGGGCAGGTCGAAATCAAGGATCACCACGTCCGGCGCCGCAGTTTGTTCATCGATCATACGAATTGCCTCATCGCCGGTGTTGGCCAGGGTGACGTCGAACCCCTCCGATTCAAACGTGGCAGCCATGACCGCAGCCACCAGTTCATCGTCTTCCGCAATCAGCATGCGACGATGGTGGCTGTTGGATGGGTTGCTCGTGGTGTTGTTGGCATGCTCGGTCGCGCTGGTGGATGACGCGGCGGAGAGAGGAAAACGAATGTCAAACCGCGTGCCCTGGTTCTGAACCGAATGGACTTCGATCGTACCGCCGTGATCGCTGATGATGCCATGCACGACGGACAATCCCAGGCCTGTGCCCTGGCCTCGGTCCTTGGTGGTGAAAAACGGTTCGAAGATGCGCTGCTGGATGTCGGGCGCCATACCTGCTCCGGTGTCTTCGACCGAAAGGACTGCGCCGTCATCGATCCGCAACTTCACGCGCAGCCGGCCGCTGTCGACCATCGCATGCCGCGCGTTAATCGTCAGGTTCATCAGCACCTGCTGAATCTGATTACGATCCGCTTCGATCCAGATCGGCATTGACGTGTCGATCTCCTCAGTCAGTTCGATCGAAGCGGGAAGCAGTCGGCGAAGCAGGCGCATCGATTCGATCACCAGTTGATCCAGGCGGATGGCCTCCTTCTCCGTCGACGTTTTCTGGGCGAAGGTCAGCAGGGACCGCGTCACACTCGCCGCCTGTTCGGCCGCCTGTTCGATCATGTCGATTGAACGCCCCAGTTCGACCGGTGCATCCATCTGCCGCTTGGCTTGCTCGGCGAAACCAAATACCGCGGTCAACGTGTTGTTGATGTCATGCGCGACGCCGCTGGCCAGTGTGCCGACGGCTTCAAGTTTCTGCGACTGCCGCAATTGGTTTTCCAGTTCCCG
>JANQKH010000038.1 GCA_028281215.1 Phycisphaeraceae bacterium
CCGAAGCTTGCGTGATCGTGAACCGGTAATAGTCGACGTCGGAATCGTCATCGATGCTCACCGTTTCGATGAACGCGGTGTCGTTGAACAAACTGCCGAGGTCATGCGCAGCCGCCGCGGTGTCGTTGTCTTCCAACGTATCGCCGTACCCGCGCTGAACCGAAAGGATGTCGTTGAACTGAGGACCATCGAAAGATGTTCGCAAATACGGCTCAAGCAGTTTCGTGCCGTTGGTCGGCGCGGTGTGGCCCATACCCAGGCCGTGACCAATTTCATGGGCCAGGGTATTTCGCAACCTGATTGAATTGTTGGACAGGCTGTTGAAGAAGTTATCAGCGGTATCGATCACCATGTCGCCGCTGTTGGGATAGAAGTTGTAGGCCAGCGTGCCGCCGTTGCCGTCGATGTAATGCCCACCGATGCGAATATCGCCGCGCACGCCGAGCACACCACGATTGCTGCCGCTTAGTGTGGCGCCGTCGTCGTTGGGCTCATACACAAACGTGATGCCCGACAGTTCATCCCATCGATCAAACACCGATTGGAAAAGCGGGAACCAAGTTGACTGCGAACCATAGATCTCGTCCAGTCTCGCCATCAGGTCAGACGGCGCCGAAGGCTCGCCGTTAAATCCAGCAATGTTCGTGCCGTCCGGCATGATCGACCACGTGATCACCGTCGGGTCGCCTTGCTCCAGCCCCCACCCGTCGGTGGCCGTTCGGCTCCAGCGCTGGTGATCCTCAAACAACCCGGCGTTCGGATCACCGACCGCCGCGAAGTGCGAATCATGCTCCGCCTCAGCGGCCTCCACCACGGACAACGGCGTGTCCGGCGCCCACAACACATGCACGTGATCATCGTCCGCTACATCTGCAGACAACAGCACGCGCGGCTCGAGCACTTGCAAACCAACCGGCGTTAATGGTGAATGTTGAACAATGGCGTTCGCGCAGAACACGCGTCGCCTGCTGATCGAAGGGAACGGGCGAATCAGACACCACACCGATTGGCCGTTGCGCCTGTCCACGGGCCTACCAGGGGAAGCGTGTGCCTCTGTACGGCCGATCTTCCCACAAAACCGGGCCGCAAGCTTCCTTCCATTGCCCCGTTGCTACTCCATGATCATAGTCGGCGAAAACGGCAAAAATCCAGCAGAATCGATCGATATGTGGATAAATCCCAACCAGCCCTTACTGCCGGAAGATATCCGAAGTGCCCCCTGACATGTGCATCACCGCTAGCGTGGATAGAAGCTGAACCGGCGATCAAATTCCTTGGTTTTCAGCATCTTCAGTGCTTTATCTATGTTGCCGTCGTCGTACGCTTGCTGGGCGAGGTTGGTCCACACACCCAGCACTTGTGACAGCGCCATAGCCTCTTCCACTTCGTTGTGCAGTTTGCGAACCTTTTCGGTTAACTCATCGAGTTTCTTCTGCTCTTCTGCTGTGCGAATCGGTGGGTCTTCCGGGGCGGCCGGTCCGCCGCAAAGCGCCATCCGCTGATCATCCAACTCGTCCACCACTTTGTCTTGGGTTTCGATGGCTTCATTCAGTTCCATCACAAAAATCTTTCGCTCGAGGAGCAACCGCTCGGCTTCGAGCCGCAACTTATTTTTCACCTCGTCCGGGCTATCTCCACATCCAACGAGAATCAACACCGCAGAGAGCCATAACGTGTAACGAAGACACATGATTCACCTCAACTGTAAACCTTCGGTCAGATTCGGCCCCATCGGCCCTTGAACGGGAAACAATCACTTGACCGGTCCAATGTACTTCTTCGCGACGACCACGTTGTCGATGAACAGATGCTGATCATAAGGTGACGGCTGTGTGCCGCCGTGGTAGACGTTCATCCAGATTTGTTCGATCTTGAGTTTGTCAACGTCACGGAAGCGAATGTCCTTCTTCTCGAAAGCCAATCGGCCATCGATCCACGCTCGGAGCACGCCGTCCTTTTTGCCCGGTGTGTTCAATTTCAGGTATTGCTCGACAGCGTACCAGCGATTGCCTTTCAGGAATCCGCGATAGCCCTTGTGCCAACCCCAGACGCTGCCGTAGTTGCCCTTCATGTCGGCGTGGTAGCAGTACGTGCCGATCGGATGCAGGCCGGCGAGTGGATTACCTTTGGGAATGGTCAATCCAAAGTGCCCGCGTGCCGACCAGCCGTTCGCGCCGTTGACCTTGCGGCCGCCCCAGCCGGCCACGCCGTAGGTTCCGCTGATGCCCGGCATTTTTCCGCCCTGCTTGGTCTGGTTCCAATCGTCAGCCAGGCGAAGGTAGTAGCGAAAGTAGATCGCCTCCGGCTCACTGCCGGCTTTCGGTTTGAATTTGTAAAGCGTGTTGAGCGCGCCGGTCGCGCCCTTGGCGATGCGCACACGCAGTGCTTTGCCCTGCAACGGTTCAAACTTGCGGGCCTCGTCCTGCGCGACCGTGTCGATCACGCCGCGCTTGCCGGCGTAGGTCCATTCGTTCTGCCAATCTTCGGATTCAAAATCCGTGGCGAAAATCACATTGGGGTCTTTGGCGATGCCTTTGTCATCGATGTATTTCGCGGCGAGACCGGCGATCGGTTTAGTCGGCGGTTCATCGTGACCTTGTTGACAACGAAAGACACCCACGTCGGCATCGCCGTACTGCTTCAACGTGTAGAGCCGCAACACCGCTTTGATGATCGGGCCGCCATCCTTCACCGGCGAAAGGTCAAACCGGAGCAAACTATGATCCGGACCGCCGGACACACGCAACGTCTGCGCGTGCCCCTGACTGCGATAGGTGGATCTGGTCAGGAATGTATCCGCCACGGACGAAAGGGCTGACGAACCAGCCTTCTGTTTGATCACCAACTGCGGCCGATGCGAGGCATCAGCATGCTCCCGGCTGGCGAAAACAATGTTGCCATTACTTGAACGCAGAAAGAAACCCTGGTTGCCATGCTTGCCGTTCAGCCACGCACGGCAAAGTGCCGTCACATCCCATTCAATAAATCGCACAGAGTCGGTGTCTTTGATGGTCGCCGATGCGTACGCCGTGTTCCCCTGCGCAATGCCTTTCGCATCCCGCCAGTCTCCCATGAAGTTCCCCCAAGGCAGTTTCGCGGCGCCGTTGTAGTAATCGCGCGTCGCGCCGTTGGCCCGTCCCGCCAAGCCTTCGGACCAGTCGCTCGGTGCGCCATGAACCACGTTGGAAACGGCGATCACAAGAAACAATACTGAAAGCGCCTGCCGTACGGGTTTGCCGTTCATGCCGATCTCCGATCTGGGATTCCCTGATCATAAAGCAAACCCGGGTCTCACCGGTCAATCAAATAACTGCGGCGGGTGACCAAGAGCTCAAACGCATTCACTCCACCTAAATGCTGAGGATAGTACATTTCGAAAAACGAACTAAGTATGCCATTTGGCAGCGTGATCTTGACTGACGATGAATAGACATGATCCTGTCGATCTTTCACAGTTCAGTGGTAGTTTAACGTGAAACAAGTATTGGCTTTCTGCTGACTACAATTACACGTACTTAAGGACATGAGCCGCGTACAGAAAGATAGACGCTTGCCCCAAAATCAGAATATCACAAGATCGCAAGATGTCAGATTAAGGCGATGGAATGGTCTGTATGTGGCGGCTGGTTGGATCCTTGTATGGATAATGTTTATTGCTATGTACAACGGGCAATGGCATCTTGCCATCACCTGCGCGGGGGGCTTGGCGATCTTCTACTTGATTCCCGTAACGCTATGGGCGCTCTGGATTGCAATCTGGGCTCCAGTCTATAGCTTGAAGGATTGGCGCGAAACGCCGTGGGGCGCCCGTCTCTTTCTACTCACGATATCGATCGTTTTGGTTACTGGAGCCGGCCTCTTGATCTATTGTATTCTGGGACTTGTTCTGGTGATAATCTAACTCGCTCTTCAAACAGTCAATACCTACAACCTCCCAGCGGGTGGCTGCGGCGAGTCCACTCACCACAGCCCAATCGCCGCGCAACAAGATGATGATGTGATGTTCGACATGCATCCACTTGCTGATCGACCAATCGGAGCGGTGGGGTCATGACGCCGTGGTGAGCAAGTTCACCACAGCCACCCGTCGACAGCCGGACGAGAGACACATAGGCCAAATCCAAACAGTCGCATTTTGTTTGGGATTGTGATACAATGGCAAAAGATGGCGGACCTTCCGGACGAGGCCTCCGTTCGGATCTAGGTAATTTTACCCTGACGTCAGTAGGGAAAACCCTAATGCCCAGCGTAAGTGCATTTAATATTTACATTTACAACAAAAATAACCTGCCCAGGGGTGGTCTGTCCGTGTCAGGCTGACATGTGCGGGGCTGGACCGATTTGGATGGCATTGGGCAGATCAGAACGTGAAAAAACCCGCAGGCGGACCTGCGGGTCTTGGTACTGACTTTCACCCTCGGGGGATTGGTTGATCGTAGGCATCATCGCCGGGGCCAGTTGTCTTGAGGCTTTCTCAAGAGTTGAGCAGGCAGCCGGTTTCGCCGAGGACGGTTTCGCGGCCGATGCTGTGGTAGACGAAGCCGTGCTCGCGGACGGTATCGAGTCGCCAGATGTTTCGGCCGTCGAAGACGACGGGGGCGGCCATGCGGCTGCGGATGTCGTCGAAGTCGGGGTTCTTGAACTCGTCCCAATCGGTGCAGATGATCAGGGCGTCGGCGCCGTCGACAGCGGTCATTGGATCCTGGGCGTAGCTGACCTTGTCGCCGAGCACTTCGTGACAAGTCTCGTGAGCGACGGGGTCGTAAGCGACAACCGACGCGCCGGCTTCGATCAGGTGCTGCATGATGGTGATCGACGGCGCTTCGCGGACGTCGTCAGTGCCGGGCTTGAAGGCAATGCCCCAGATGGCGATCTTCTTGCCGGCGAGCCCGGGCGTGTCAGGCAGACCTCGGAAGTAGGTTTCGAGTTTGTTGATGAACGCGCCGCGTTGATCCTGGTTGACCTGGTGGACGGAGGTCAGCAGTTTGGTGGGCGTTTCGCTGGAGAGTCCCATGCCGACGACGGCAAGGACATCTTTGGGGAAGCACGATCCGCCGTAGCCGAGGCCGGGATAAAGGAACTTGTTGCCGATGCGGGAATCGGAGCACATGCCGCGGCGGACTTCATCGACGTCCGCGCCGTAGGATTCACACAGGTTGGCGATCTCATTGATGAAGGAAATCTTGGTGGCAAGCATGGCATTGGCGGCGTACTTGACCATTTCCGCCGACGGAATGTCCATCACGAAGATGGGGTTGCCTTGGCGGACGAAGGGGTCGTAGAGATCGCGGAGACGATCGCCGGTGCCCTTGTCTTCGCAGCCGATGACGACACGGTCGGGCTTGTTGAAGTCATTGATGGCGGCGCCTTCCTTGAGGAACTCGGGGTTGGACGCCATCTTGAAGGGCTTGTTGGAGTTGCGGCCGATCTCGGCTTTCACTTTCGCATTGGTGCCGACAGGCACGGTGGACTTGACGACGATGATCTTGGCTCGGCGGTCGTTGTCATCGCCACCGGTTTCGCCCGGCGCGGTTTCCATTGCGTCGGCAATGTCCTTGGCGGCGGCAAGGACATATTTGAGATCGGCCTGGCCGTTCTCATCGCTGGGTGTGCCCACGCAGATGAAGATGATCTCAGCGCTCTGGTAAGCCGACTGCTTGTCGGTGGTGAACTTGAGGCGGCCGGCCTTGCTGTTGCGGGCGATCATTTCATCGAGGCCGGGCTCGTAGATCGGCGAGATGCCGTTGTTGAGCTTCTCGATCTTCTTCTCGTCCACGTCAAGGCAGGTGACTTCATTGCCCGTGTTGGCAAAGCAGGTGCCCGTGACCAAACCGACGTAACCAGTGCCGACCATCGTGATACGCATGACAGATTCCTTGTAGAGCTTTTCCCATGCCGCGAGAGGCGACGAATCTCCATTCCCTGGCCGCCAACTGGCAACGCCGGGGACCGATAAACCGATGCCTTGGCCTTGTGGGGCAGGCAGATAATGAAGTAGTCGGCCAGATGCGGACTTGAATGTAGCTGGAGCAATCTACGCGTGGGCGCGAATCGGAGTTCAACCGGCAAAGGCCACGCCTCAACCATGATTGCAACTCACGCAAAACACACGAAACGCCACACATCAAACGAAACCGTCGGGGGTCAACGATAGCGATTCAGTGTCTGCACAACGATGCGATGTACCTCGAGCGGCTGGGCAAGCATTTCCCACTGGGCTTCAACAATGCCGGTACCGGCGGTGGCGAAGCCGATCGTGCCGAGCCCGAAGAATCGCTCGCGCAGGGAAAACGACGTGTTGGTGTGCTGGACCTGTTTGATGGGCGTTTCAAAGACACTGACGCGAACGACGCCGCGCACGCGGATCACCCGCTGATCGGTCAGCACGTAAACCCGGCTGAGCCATTCGAGCACCTGCCAGAACAGGCGGGCGATGGTCAGGCCGATCGCCAGCAGAATGACATCCTGCCGACCGAGCCCAATCGATATGTTGCGATCGATCAGCGCTAGGGCAATGACCGTCGCCACCAAAATCACCGCGAGCGATCCGATGCACGACAGCACGATAAACCACGCGCTGGGTTTGAGCAGCAGAACAATGATTTCGGTTGGTTGCAACAATTCGGCCGGGAGCATCGTGACCATGCGTCGGGTGAGATCAACGGTTTCGTCCGCGACGGGCTCGATCTCATTATGGACGCGTAACGGCAAGCCGCCCTGCTCGCGCAGTATGGTGTTGGCTCGGTCGCGGCCGAGGACAGGCACAGCGGATTGTTCGATGTCAGCAGCGCGCATCGATGTCCCATTTCGTCAGGTTGCCGTCTCGCTCCTTCTGGCTGCTTCGACCACTTTGGGTTTGAGCGTGACAATATCGGGCAGGTTCCGGTAATAGTCGTTGAAATCGAGGCCGTAGCCGACGACAAATTCATCGGGGATGTCGAACGCAACATAATCGGCGTTGAACGCCATCGCTTCGGGTCGGCGCTTGCGGAGCAACACACAGGTTCGCAACGATGCGGGGTTGCGTTCGGCGAGCAGTTCCGCCGCCAACGCGAGGGTTTGCCCGGAGTCGAGAATGTCGTCAACCAGCAGGACGTGCTTGCCTTCCAACGAGGGAGGCAGGTGGGTCAGTTCCTCGCGGATCGTCGTGCCGCGCGAGGTGGTAGCCGTGCCTGCGTAACTGGAGATCGACAGCAGACCGATCTGCACCATGACCGGCAGATGACGGATCAGGTCGGCAACGAAGATGAAACTGCCGGTCAGGATGGGCACGAGCGTGATGTCCGCAGCGGCGGCGGGATTCACCGGCACGAGGCTTCGCCCGTCCAACTTGGCAACATCGCCGCCCTGCTCGGGCAGTTCACCACAATGATCACGGGTGATCTGATCGGCCAGCGCACGAACACGATCGGCAATCGCCTGGCGGTCGATCAGAATGTGTTCAATATCGGCCTGCATGACCGTAGTGTATCCACTCGATCGGGCTCAGACTGCGTTAGTGCTTGGCACACAAACACTTGACAATTCAGGGCCATTCGCGGACAATGATATGGTTCCCGCCACCCTGCAACTTCCCTCCTTTTTGGTGGTTGATATGACTGAATCACGCGTGTCGAATCTACGGCGCTATTGCGTCGTCATCTTGGCGTTGACATGGATCAGCTTGCATGTGGGTTGCCAGTCCACTGAAGTGGTCCGGCGTAAACCCAAAGGCCCATCCCTGCCTGTGTTCAAGGGTGAAAAGTTTCTCTACGGCACCATTGGTTCCATGGCGTCGTTGCGATCGAAGCGGCCGACCGTCGTGACCGGATACGGCTTGGTCATTTTGCCCAAAGGTTCCGGCACCGGTTCATCCGATGTGCCCAATTATCTTCGCCAGTGGTTCCTCAATGAAATGCGCCGCAAAGGCGTCGGACGATTTGAGTTTGGCGCGCAAGACCTGAGCCCGCGACAAATGTTGCTCAGCAAAGATACCGCGGTCGTGCGCCTCGAAGGTTTGATCCCCAACGGCGCTCCGAAAGGCACGAAGTTCCCCGTGCTGGTCACGGCGTTGGAAAATACACAAACGACAAGCCTTGAAGGCGGCGCGCTTTGGACCGCTGACCTTTCGATCACCGGCTATCAAGCACCGACCACGTTCAGCAATCCACTCGCCATCGCCAAGGGTGACATTTACATCAACCCGTTTGACGAAAAGACAACCAACACAAGCAAGTTGGAGTTTCATCGCCAGGGTGTAATCATCGCCGGCGGCACGGTGCAGAAGGATCGGCCGATCGAACTCCTGTTGAATCAACCGGACTACAACCGGTCGAAACTCATCGCCGACCGTATCAATGAACGCTTCCCACACGAACGGGCGACGGAGTTTTTCAACACGGCGGTGGCGCGGAGCGACCTTCAGATTCGCATCAATGTGCCACAGCGGTTCAGCCACAACCCGCAGAAGTTGTTGAACCTCATTGCTCACCTTTACGTGCAGCGGACGCCGAACTTTGAAGACGCACAGGCGGAGCGGCTGGGCAATCA
>JANQKH010000513.1 GCA_028281215.1 Phycisphaeraceae bacterium
GCAACCGCATCAAACTGCGCGAAACGGTTACGCTCGACGATCACCATCGCAGCGCCGCGCTCAACCGCAGCATGCGCAAAGTCATGCCCGTCAAACCGATCACCCGGCAGCGCGATGAAAACCTGTCCTTGCTCGATGGTGCGCGAGTCGATGCTCACGCCATACAACGTGGCGCTCGGATCCTGCGGCAGAACAAGCCACGTGCCGGCAGTGACGAGCTCGAATTGGTGAGGTGTCCAGAATTCCATGTGCACTTAACTTGTCAAAACCTATTCACCGGAAAGTCAACCATGTGATGCAGCAGCGCCCAACCGTTCACGTAATACTTGCAACGCCCGTTCGCGATCGTCGAAGTGGAGGGTTTCGCTGCCGACGATCTGGTAATCCTCGTGGCCCTTGCCGGCGATCAACACCACATCATCCGGCGCCGCCTGTTCGATCGCCCGGCGAATCGCGATCGCACGGTCCGGCTCAATCATCACGTCATTCATCCGCTCGGTCGGCACACCTTTTCGCACCTCGGCGATGATCTTATCCGGGTCTTCGCCGCGCGGGTTGTCACTGGTGATGATGATCACGTCACTGAACTTACACGCCGCGGCCGCCATCTTTGGGCGCTTCGTGCCGTCACGGTCGCCGCCGCAACCGAACACGGTAATCAGCCGTCCGCGCGTCAACGGCTTGAGTGCGACCAACACATTGTCGAGCGCATCATGCGTGTGCGCGTAATCGACGAGGACCGTCGGTTGGCTGGCGTCCGCATCAAGGCTCACCGGTTCAAGCCTGCCGGGCACGGATGGACATTGTTCGAGCGACGCGCGCAAGCCTCGCGTCAGCGATGCAATTGTGCTCGCCGCCGACAGTGCTTGCAATAGATTGGCGATGTTGTGCCGGCCGATCAGTGGAATGGTCACTTCGACGCTGCCCCACGCGCCGTCCAACCTCACGCGACTGCCCGCAGCCGCGATGTCGATCACCTCTGCGGTGCACTCGATGTCATGCCCGCCGGGCTGGTCGCAAACGGAGCAGCGCAACACGTTCGCCTTGCAGTCGCGCACCATCCGGTCAGCGAAGGCGTCGTTGTGATTGACCACCGCGAAGCCGGTCGTTGGCAACGTTTCAAACAAACGCGCCTTGGCGGCCGCGTAGTCGTCCATCGTGCCGTGGTAGTCCAGGTGATCGCCCGTCAGGTTGGTGAACACGCCAGTGGTGAACTGCAAGGCGCTGACGCGCCCTTGATGCAGCGCGTGGCTGGACACCTCCGCGACCACGGCCGTGCAACCGTTTGCCACCATACGCGCCAGCAGTCGTGAAAAATCAGCCGCGCCGGGGGTGGTCAATTCAGCGGTGGTGCGATCGGCGCCGTCATCGATAAACACCGTGCCGATCATGCCGCACTTGACGCCGACCTTTTGGAGCAGGTGTTGGGTGAGGAACGCCGTGGTTGTTTTGCCGTTGGTCCCAGTGATACCGATCAGTTGCAGTTGGCGCGACGGGTGATGCCAGAATCGCTCAGCCAGTTCGCCGACGAGGGGTTGGTCGACAGTTGGCGCCTGCAACCACACACATGGCGACGGCAGGCACTCGATCGGCTGATTGCTCGCAATGACTGCAACCGCGCCTTGCTCGACGGCGTCGATCACAAACCGCCGACCATCTTCGCCGGTTGCGTCATGCCGGGCGATGAACAACGCACCCGGCGACACGCGGCGCGAATCGTCCACCACATCCGTGATTTCCACATCAAGATCAGCACCGACACCATGGGTCGGCTGCGAGACGTGAAAATCGAGTCCTTCGATCAGTGTGCCAAGTCGCATCAAGTCGATTCCATTCGAACAATGATCGCGCAGCGATTACTCGCAAACTTAGCATGTTATCGGCGAATCGGTTGGTTTGGCGAAAAAGTTTTGTGAGCTACGTTGCACGAATTCCCGGTTGGAACACCGCGTCACGTGAGAGGATTACGCCTGGGGTGGTCGTTTTTCACGGAGGGCACGGAGAATGGGAGAACACGGAGTCGGAAGTGAAGGAAAGAAAAGATAGAAGAAAGAGATGATGCGGCTTCAATGAACAACCATGATCAACTTCAGCAATCGAATTCACAACCTCTCAAACCCTCCCCTCCGTGACCTCCAAATCTCCGCGGCCTCCGTGAAAAAATCATCGCTTGTCCCGTTCGATCGTCGCGTAGGCATTATGGTTGTGGATCGATTCGTAGTTTTCGCTGTCGACGCGGTACCAGGCGATGCGGTCTTCCTTGTCCAACGCCAGGGCGAGGTCGCGGACGATGTCTTCGACGAATTTGGGATTGTCGTACGCCGCTTCGGTGACCCACTTTTCGTCAGGCCGTTTGAGCACGGCAAACACCTGCGTGCTGGCGCACTGCTCAACGATATCGAACAGTTCTTCGATCCACATCGACTTGCCCGGCGTGAACCGGACGAACACTTCCATCTCACAACGTTGGTTGTGCGCACCGTACGCAGAGATCTCTTTCGAGCAAGGGCACAGACTCGTCGCCGGCACTTTCACACCCATGACGAAATCGTCCGTGTCGTTGTTGCTTGTGGCTTTGAAGGTGACTTCGACGTCGATCATGCCTTCTTCTTTGGTGACCGGCGCCTTCTTGTGAATGAAGTAGGGAAAGCGTAATTCGAGGTGCGCCTCTTCCGCTTCGAGGCGATGCTTCATGTCATGCACAACGTCCATGATCTGGTCGGACCGCAACTCCTCGTGGTGCTTGTTGAGCACTTCGAGGAATCGGCTCATGTGCGTGCCCTTCTGGTAGTGCGGCAGACCGACGTACATGTTCACCCGCGCGACGGTGTGCTGCACGCCTTTGGTCGCGGGGCAGTAGAGACCGATCGGATAGCGGATGTGCTTGACGCCGACCTTGTCGATCGCGACGTTGCGCAGGTCTTCCGAAGATTGCACATCCGGCATGCCGGCGGCGGCCTTGGATTGGGTGTCCGTCATCATTCAGGGATCCTTCGAGCGGGAACGGAATCGACACGCCGTCCACCAACGGGCGTCTGATCGCGAACGGCCCATCGTAGGCATCTGCCGCCCATCAGGCAAAAGATGCAGGTGGCAGTACAGGTGAGGATACAGGGCCAAGACGTTCGATGAATGGGAGGCAAGCCGATCCCCGGTCCTTCTCGACCGAGCCGCGTTCTGTGTACCCGATCGCGACGCAGTCGCGTCTTGCAAGCATCACATTGCAGGACAACTCTGCATCGATTAAGAATCCCGACCGCATGGCAAACGCCGATTCGCGGCGACCGGGTTCACAGAACCCGGCTCGGATCAACACATCGCAAGCCTCAACCCTCACACACCTACATCAGCCGCGCGCAGAAAAACCAACCGCATGGCGGCGCAATAAAGTCCGCCGACAATCGAAACGAACAAACCCCATCCCGTGAATGCAAGATCACCCGACGCCACGAGGAAGAGATAAATCAGCGGCGACAGACAACCGAACAGCGACACCAGATAGCCAAACATCAGCAAAGTCTGATCAAAACCCTTCGGCGACAGGCCGGACTTAAGGTCGATCGTCTGCACGTCGATGCCCAAGCGCTCGGCCATCTCACGCGCTTCATCTTCATTATCAGCGCGCATCTGATCGACCGCCGGTTTGCCCGTGCTGCGTTTGACGCCGGTAATTCTGTATTCCTTCATGGCGCGCCATGATACCTGCCGATTGTTTGCGCGGCAGCCCGATCACCTTCCATTATCAGCGAACGAAGCGCACATAAACGAACAACGCCCCGCGTTCTTTCCCGCCTTGCCGCAGCCAGGTTTGCAGGTCATACCGCCCGGCTTTCAGGTCAACTGTGAACGTCGTCTGTTTCACTTTGCTGTCGACAGTCTGTTCGCGTGACATGTCGCCGATCTTTAACCGTGCATGGGTGACGTTCATTGCTTTGTCCGCTTCGCGCGGGAAGATGCGGCATTCGATTTCGTACTTGCCGTCACGCGCCACTTCCACCGCCCACGCGCCATTGCCGCCGTTCTTGAAATGGCCCGTGTGCCAGGGTTGGCTGCCGGTGTACCAGTCCATGCCGTTGAGCACGACCGCGGGGCACGCCTCGGCGCCGAGCAGGTGTCGACTGAGCGATGCAGCCGCATCGGGCATCGAACACCAATAGGTTTCGTATTTCTCCCGAAGCGTTTTGACGACTTCAGGGAAGTGTGCCGCTACGTCGTGGTGCATGCGCGGATCGACGTGAACGACATCCAATTTTTCGCCTTCCGTCAGACGCCAGCGTTCGGTTTTGACCGATGCGTTTTTCCACTTGACCGCATCGCGGCCGCGCGGGCATTGAATGATGAGCGTTCGGTCGTTCGGAAAGGCGCCATGTTCGCCGACCAGCAACGGTTTGATACTCAGGCCGTCCACTTTGAGAGAGGATTTGACGCCACAGAGATCGAGGATCGTTGGAAAGAAATCAATCATGCCGGTGAGGCGCGTGCAGACGCCGGGCTCAAAACCAGGTGTACCGGTCGGCATGCGCACCATGAACGGCACGTGATGCTTGGCGTCGTACGCGAGCCCCTGCTTGCTCGGTCCATGCGGCGCGCCGCGATCGCTGATGCCTTGGTCCGACGCGTAAATCAACACCGTGTTCTTCGCCAAGCCCAACTCATCGATTTTTTTCACGAGCTTCCCGATGTTGGCGTCGAGGTTTTCAACCTGCGCGTAGAGGCCGACGCTGCCCTTGACGCCGCGCGCTTTGATCTTCGCCATCAGGTCGCGTGGGCCGTAGTGCGGTGAATGGGTCACGGGCGTGGGCAGGTAACAGAAGAACCGGCGATCTTTGTTGGCTTCGATGAACGCCATCGCGCGATCGAACAGCGTGTCGGTGCTGAACGCTTTGGTAGCGACGGGCTTGCCGTTGTGGATGAACGTGGGACCGTAGTGTGTGTTGCCGAAGTGGTCCTCCATCTGTCCGATGCCCCCGCCGCCGTGCACGAACACTTCTTCGAAGCCGCGATCTTCCGGTCGGTAGGGATAGGAGAATCCGAGATGCCACTTGCCGAAGATGCCCGTGCGGTAGCCGGCGTTCTTAAGGACATCCGCGAGCGTGATTTTGTCTTTGTGCAGGATTGAGCGGCCGCCGACGGTGTTGTGCACGCCGCTGCGCATCGCGTGTTGACCGGTCAACAGCACTGCGCGGCTAGGCGAACAGAACGGCGGCGCGTAAAAATTTTGAAAGTCCAGGCTCTGCTTGGCCAGCGCATCGATGTGCGGCGTCTGCAATTCCGCGTGGCCGTGACAACCCATCTCGTAGTAACTCTGGTTGTCAGATAACACGAAGACGATGTTGAGCTTCGACGGCTCCGCAGCAAGCCCGCGCACCACGAGCAAGCACAACAACACCATCCACACACCTTGAAATCCACGCTGATTCAAACACATCAAACACATCAAACACACTCCACAAACAAGGGTTCAGCTCATCCGCACAGGCACACGCTTGCGGCCCCAGTCTCCCGCCTTCGTGGCGCCTTGGTCAAACACACCCGGCACGGTTGCGCCGCAGTGCCCGCACCAATTGCCGACCAATTGATAGTCCAGAATCTCATACCAATCGCGCTCGATCACAGCCTTGCCGCAGCTCGGGCAATACGTCGTGTCGTTGGCGCGATCATGCACATTGCCCACATACGCGAACTTGATGCCCGCATCGAGCGCGATCTGTCGGCAGCGAATCAATGTTTCGTGCGGCGTGCGCGGTGTGTCCATCATCTTGAAATCCGGATGAAACGCACTGAAGTGAATCGGCACATCGTCGCCGAGTTTATCGACGATCCAGTCACACATCGCCTTCATCTCTCCGGGCGAATCATTTTCACCCGGGATCACCAAGGTGGTCATTTCAAACCACACCTCCGTCTCGTGCTTGAGATAGACCAACGTGTCGAGCACCGGTTGAAGATGCGTCTGCGTGAGTTTGCGATAGAACTTTTCGGTAAACGCTTTGAGGTCCACATTGGCGGCGTCCATCCATTGGAAGAATTCACGTCGGGCATCGGGGTTGATGTAACCCGCCGTAACCGCGACGGTTTTGATGTTTTCCTGCCGAGCGATCTTCGCAATGTCGATCGCGTACTCGGCCCAGATGATCGGATCGTTGTAGGTGAACGCCACGCTGCGGCTGCCGGTCTGTTTACACGCTTCGATGATCTTCTCCGGCGTCGCTTCGCCGGCCAGCGTGTCCATCTCGCGGCTCTTCGAGATATCCCAGTTCTGACAGAACTTGCAACCCAGGTTGCAACCGGCCGTGCCCAGCGACATCACCGGCGTGCCGGGCAGAAAATGATTGAGCGGTTTTTTCTCAATCGGATCAATGCAAAAACCGGAGCTGCGACCATACGTGGTCAACACAAGTTGGTTGCCTTCGTTGGTGCGCACAAAACAAAACCCGCGCTGCCCCTCCGGAATGTGACACTCGCGCGGACAAAGCGTGCAGACGACTTTGCCGGATTCGTCATCGATATGCCACCATTTTTCCACGCGGTGCATGGTGGACATTGTACGTTGTGAGGGAGGTAACTTTGAGGAAGCCAGGAAGTTCAAACGTCATTCCCGCGCAGGCGGAATGACGGCAGCGGTCAATACAACCTTCGCGCGAGAATCACAAAGGAACGGGCGGCGAAATACGATTGCGCCGGAATCTCATACCTCAGTCGGAGGTGATGATTTGACGATGTTATGCACGGTCAGATCGAACGACACCGCGTGCGAAGTGGCATCCTCCTTGAACCGCCAGTTCAATCCATCGCCGGCGATGGACATGACGCTGCCGTCGGTTGCGACTGAAACGTCGCCTTGCAGCACACCGTCAGTGAGCACGCGATCGCCCTGTCTCAGCAACAGGCGCGGCTGTCCGATGACCTGTCCGTCTTTGTTCACACGTACAGTCAACTCCGCCTGCACGAACTGCGCATCTTTTTTGTAGTTGCGATAATACTGTCCAAACTTTTCGCGCGGCTTCATTTTCTGGTACGCAACAAAGGTGAACACATCGCCGTCCTCGCGCGACAGGTAGCGGTCGAACGTACCGGTCAGGTCCGTTGAAATCAGACCGCCGTCGTCAGCCGCCTGATCGTCAATCGTCAATTGACCGACACCCGTGTAATGGCAGCCGACCGACAGGAACACGATTACAAGCATGAATCCGCCAACGGCGCTGTGTTTTACTGATAACATTTGATTTCGCATGGTGAGATCCTTTCACCCGACAGATGCGATAAACCATTGAATGCCGGATGATTATTCCAGTCAACTGAAAATGTGAGGCTTGGGGCGCGTTTTGGTGAATCATTGCGATTGAACGGCGAACTTCGATCGCCCGCTAAACGGGAGTTCGGTAACCTTGTTCAATCGAACATGCCAACCGCGTTGCGAGGATTGTCGACCACCATGTTTCGGGCGGTGGAATCATCCAGACCGAGCTCACCGATCAGGTTTTCAACCACGCGCGGCATGGTGATCGCCGAACCGATGAGGTGGGAACCGTCCGGGGCGCGGGCGACCATGTCTTCACCGATTTTCAGATGCCAACGGCCGAGCGTGTAATCGCCGGGACCGAGGCTTGCCGGGGCGATCGCGTCGGTCACCATGACGATGCGGTCGGCGCCGATCAGGTCGATGTAATTTTTCAGCGCGACAAACGGCACGTGTACGCCGTCAGGGATGAAACAGATGGTGATGCGATCGCGCAAGTTGAGCACGCGTTGAATGATGTTGTCATGCCGATGCATCTGCATCGGGCAACCATTGCCGAGGTGGGTAAACAACGTCAGACCGGCATCGATCGCGCCGTGCAGTTGGTCGAGCGTCGGATCGCAGTGGCCGGCTGAGACGGTGACGCCCTGTTCGCGGAGCATGCGCGTGACGGCAAAGCCCGCGTCGCATTCGGGTGCGAGGGTGACGAGTTTGGCTAAGCCGCAAGCGGCTTCGAGCAGTTGTTGCATGGTTTCGGGATCAGCGGGGACGACCGCGTCGGCCGGGTGAGCGCCGACATAACCGCGCGCTGGATTGATAAATGGACCTTCAATATGAAAACCGGCGATTATTTGCTGTGCGAGCGGATCGGCTTCCCGCAACCGCGCCAGGTTCGACAACCGCATCGCCATGCGATCGACCTGTTCGGTGATCACCGTCGCGAGAATGGAAGCGACGCCGTCCCGTTGCAGCGCTTCGCACGCCGTGTGCAGTTGATCGGCGGTCAGGTCATCCTGATTGAAATCGACGCCGCCGTAACCGTTGACCTGAATGTCGAAGTAACCGGTGGACATGGAAGGAGTTTAAGGGGCAACGTTTGAAGTCGGAAGTGGGAAGTTGGAAGCGGGAAGTAAGAATGTCCTGCGGACAATGGGTTTTATTCCGTCCCAAATAATCGATCGCCGGCATCGCCCAGGCCGGGGAGGATGTAACCGATATCGTTCAACTGTCGATCGAGCGAGGCGGTGATGATGGGCACGCCCGGATATTCACCTTCTACACACCTCACACCTTCAGGCGCGGCGAGCAGGCAGATCAGTCGAATATCCTTGCAACCTTTGTCGCGCAGTTTTTGAAGTGCAGCAACGGCGCTGCCGCCGGTGGCGAGCATCGGGTCGACCAGCAACACGAGTCCGTCGGCGATGTTGGCGGGCAGCCGTTCGTAATAACTTCTGGCCTGGAGGCTTTGTTCATCGCGCACGAGTCCGACATGTCCGACCTGCGCTTCGGGCAGCAGTTCCATCATGCCGTCGGCGAGGCCGAGGCCGGCGCGAAGGATCGGCACGATGGTGATGGGCATCGACAACCGCTTGGCGGCCATCGTTTCCATCGGTGTGGTGATCTGCTTGTCCACCTGCGGCGCGGTGCGCATCGCTTCGTAGGCCAGCAGTCCACCGATGCGTTTGAGCAATCGCCGAAACCGCGCCGGCGTGGTTTTCACATCACGCGCCGCGGCGAGAATGTGTTCGGTAACGGGATGATCAACGATGTGAAGCATGGCGGAGTGGAAGTCAAAAGTTGGAAGTGAGAAGTCGGAAGTTTGAAGTTCGATGCACCTTAGCGCAAACCAAGTGCTGTTTAGCAGGCGATCGCTGAAAGCCGTGTGCATAGAAAAAGACCGAGCGAGGCGGATAAGGGTTAAGTATGAATAACAAGCCTATCAACGTTTGCTTCGCTCGGTCAGCTCTTCACTTTCATCCAAATTGTCTGCTCAGATCATGAATGGCACCTCGCTTTCTGTGCTATTTCGTCATGCATATTGTGCGTGGATGAAGGCCACAGGTCAAGAAGAATTGCGGGGGTTCAGCAAAAAATGGCTTGAATCCCTGGTTTCGGTGTGGTGGAGATGCTTGAAAAAAGCTGGTTTTTCGGCAGGAGCGCAACGCAAGCGATGCGACTAAGTTGATTCGCGGCGAGAGGGGAACGATGAATGTGTGGCGGTTGAGGACGTGATGGCGTGATAGGCAGCACCGAGTGCACCGGCGAAGGCGCCAAGTTTGGCGGGGACGATTGTTACCTTGTTACCGGTGGGTCGCCATTCCATGTGATCGAGGAAGTGTTCAAGCGGTTGGAACAGATGATCACCTGCCTCGGCGATGCCGCCGCCGAGGATGACGAACTGCGGATCAATGCTGTTGATCAGCGAGGCGATCGCGGCGGCCAGCGCGTGCACGCTGTTGAGCCAGATGCGGGAGGCGTCGGCGTCGCCGTTCTGATGCGCTTCAACCAGCGCGGTAGTGGTTTTGAATCGGCCGGCGGTGCGCTGTTCGATCGTGCAGTTGCCGATGGCGTCTTCCAAGCTGCCGGGCGTGCCGCAGATGTCGGGTGAGCCGTTGGGGTTAAGGCTGATGTGACCGAGATGGCCCGCACGACCGGTGTGGCCTTTGAGCAGTTGACCGTTGGCGAGCACCGCGCCGCCAACGCCCGTGCCAAGGGTAAGCAGAACGGCGTCTTTCGCGCCGATAGCTGCACCCTGCCACACTTCACCAAGCAATGCCGCATGGGCATCGTTCAACACCGGCACGAAACGCGGCCAGTTTAAGTGCTCGGTCCAGTTCAGATCGACCACCTGTTCCATACGGCCGACCATCCACGCGATCGATGTACCGTCCGGCCGGGCGACACCGGGCGACGTGACGCCAACCCATACCGCTTCGCCGTCCTGACTTTGTTGAATCTGTTCAACGATCTGCGGCACACGCGTTAACCACTTCGCGTTACCGTCCGTTGAATCCTCGCTGGCGTAAGAGTGTTGCTGAATCACTTTGCCGTCGGGCGACACGCACACCACTTTGATATTCGTGCCGCCGATGTCAATGCCGATCGCGTATTGCATGGTGGAAACTTTCGGTTTCAGCCGCGACTTCCCCCTTCCGTCACCGACCAGCCGCCGTCGACCGCCAGCACTTGGCCGGTGACGAACTTTGAGGCGTCGGACAACAGGTACACGGCCGCCGCGTCGCAGTCGTCGGGTCGACCGACACGGCCGCCGTCGAGGGGTTGCTTGGTCTCGATGAAATTCATGATCGCGTCATCGTCCTGGGCCCGACTGGACATCGGGGTGGCGACCAGCGCCGGCGCGAGCACGTTGAAGCGAATGTTCATCGTCGCGTAATGCGCCGCCGCCGACCGGGTCAAACCGATAATCGCCGCCTTGGTCGCAGCATAGGCGTGTGTCGCAAAAAATTGCGGGCTCGGCGACCAACCCAACACGCTTCCCATGTTCAACACGACGCCGCCTGTCCCTTGTTTGATGAACTGCCGCACCGCAGCGCGGTTGGACATCATCACGCTTTTGAGATTCAGTTCGAGCGTGAAGTCAATGCCGTCGTCGGTCAGTTCATGCAACGGACCGTCACCGAATTGACGGCCGCTACCGCCGGCAACGTGGTACAAAGCGTCGAACGAACCGAACGCGTCGAGCGCCAGTTGGATCGCCTGCTCCGCGGTGTCCGTATGCGTTGCGTCACCGACGAGCGCTCGCCCCGCGTCGCCGAGTTCAGCTTGCGCCGCGTCCACGCTTTTGGCATTGCGGCCGACGACGACCACACTTGCGCCGGCCGCGACACACGCTTTCGCCGCCGACAGACCGAGCCCGGTCGTGCCGCCGACAATTACCACGGTTTTGTGATTGAGTTCGCCCGCCATGACAGGCTCAACGGTAATGCGAGATGGTGATCAAGTCCAACGCGACGGCGTCGTGGTCACCACAACTCGGGCACGCTTTGTGTTTCGCGTTTGCGCTTGCGTTGCCTGCTTTTCGTCTGAGGCTCCTGCGACGGCTGCGCCTGCGCGGGCGACGCCTGATTCACAACCGCGGACCGCATCCCTTGCCAGTAGGCGAACAGCGCCAGCGCCGCCCCGCCGTTGGCGGCGCGCAAAAGTGTTTTGTAGACGTGCGACCAGTCCCCCGCCGTCACACGACTGAACGCCGTCACGATCCCCCACATCACCAGCCACCACGTCAATACCCGCCAGTAGGCGACCAGCACACAGGCGATGAAGCCACTAAACAACGCCAGCGCGCCGTTCAACCACCACGCATCGATCGGCCAACCCAACGTGGACGCGAACCAGTCGCTCAATCGTTGGACGCCGTCGTCCGGCGTGCGAAGGGTGTTCAACCACGCCACCGCCGCAGCCGTCGCAATCCCCACACGCAACCGCGCCGGCCAGGTCATGCTCGAACCGCCCGTCGCG
>JANQKH010000520.1 GCA_028281215.1 Phycisphaeraceae bacterium
GCGAGAGATGATCGAAGCAATCGGCTGGCAACTCGACGAAATGGTTTGGCTGAACCGATTTGTTCACAAGCATGTGCTGTTTGTAGTCAAGCCTGGGTGATTCGGTACGCGACAGATTCATCGAACGTGCTACGATGCACCCTTATGGAATTGCCTCTCATTTCCAATTCGCCGGCGACCGCGCCGGATGCCCTGGTCCGTGCGGTGAAGCGCGTGGAAGCGATTCTCGCGAGAACGGGCGCCGAGGAACAGCAACTGGCGGGCGCGTCGGTATATGCATCGGCCGAACGCGCGGGGATCGCGGCGGTGAACCGGGCATTTGATCTGCAGGTGCCGGACGATGAGGACGCGGATGCGGTGCTCGGGGAAATCGCTGACGCGTTTGGTGATTCAACGTGCTCCATCATGGATACGAACGACAAAGACTGGTCGCCCGCATTGGCCGACGCGGTGAATGCGCAGGGGTTGCGTCGGCAGGTGTGCACGGTTCACGTGTTGCAGGGTTACGCGACGCCGACGGTGGACGCCTCGCTGCAAATCATCCCCGCGCGGGCGGCGTACGGCGAAACGCGAAAACTGTTTCTCGCGCAAGCGGCGGCGACGAATCTGCCGGTGGAACTGCACGACGCCTTTGCCGACACGTGCATCGATTTTCTGGATGAGTCGCGCGTTGACTGTTTCCTCGCCCGACGTGATCGCCAACCGGTCGGTGCGATCAGCCTGCTCACCCTTGGCAACATCGGTGTGTTGACCGACCTGTTCACACTCGACGCCGAATCTGGCGGTGATAGGGGGGACGTCGCCGGGGCGCTGCTTGCGCGGATGGTCGACCATTGCCAGCGAGCCCAGTTTGAACAGGTGATCACCCGGACGACCGAGCACGATCCCTGTCGCGCGTTTCTCGAGCAGCGAGGTTTTCAACCCCGCGTGCAGTATGATCGCTTTGTGAAATGAAGTGCGCTCTGCGCTTGGAGAGCACGTCGCAAGCGACGCGGCTAAGTCGATCAGGCGCACTGTGCAAACTTGTCTCACGCCAAACCTGTTGCCATATCCAATCCGAACATCAGGTTCATGTTCTGAATCGCCTGCCCGGATGCGCCTTTGATCATGTTGTCTTCCGCTGCGAAGACGACCACTTTTTTGCCCGGCGCATCGTCGCTGTCGTCTTGCGGGCTGCCGGCGTTGACCAGTCGAACGGATACGTCGCAGTAGTTCGTGTTGACCACATACTTGAGATTGGGCAGGTCGCGTCGCACGCGCACGAAGGGTTGATCGCCATACGCATCATCGAACGCGTCGAACAATTCTTCCTCGGACACGTCATCGTCTTTGGGGTCGAGGTAAATCGTTTCGAGAATACCCTGGTTCACGGGCAAAAGATGCGGCACGAACAGTGTGGACACCGCTTCGCCTTTGACGCGCGTGAGGGTCTGTTCAATTTCCGGTTGATGGCGATGCACGCCCGGCGCGTAGGCGACGTAGCCTTCGTTCACTTCTGGAAAGTGCAGATTCGGTTTGGGCGATCGGCCCGCGCCCGTCACGCCGCTCGCCGCGTTGATCACGATGCCCGTCGGTTGCACGAGGCTGCGCTGGAGTAATGGCGCGATACCGAGTGTGGCGGCGGTCGGGTAGCAACCGGGATTGGCGACCAACTGCGCCTCGGCGATATCCGCGGCGAAAAGTTCGGGCAAGCCGTACACAGCGTGTTTCAAATTGCCCGCGTCGGCGTGGGGACGGCCGTACACGCGCTCGTACGCCGCAGCGTCGGCGAGGCGGTAGTCCGCGGACAGGTCGATCACCTTCAAGTCTTCATCCAGCAGTGCCGGCACGTATTCCATCGCCACCACATGCGGCAGACACGTGAACACCACATCGGCGGCTTGCGCGATGGCGGCGGCGTCGATCGGTTGGCATTGCAGTTCGCATCGGCCTCGCAAACGCGGGTGATCGTCGGCGATATTCGGCAGCGTTTCACGTTGCGATGCCAGGTAGGTGATGTCGATCGACGGATGGCGCAGCAGCCACTCGATGAGAACGAGGCCGGTGTAACTGGTGGGACCAACAATGGCGGCGCGAATGGTCATGGCGGGTATTGTTGATCCGATCGACGTGCGAGGCAAAACGCCAGAAGCTCAAGTGGTGCATTCACACGAGCGTCAATCATCCCCCCGCGATCGCCGGCACGATGGTCAGTTCGTCGCCGTCGTTGACCGGCGTTTGCGTATCGGACAGGTGGCGAATGTCTTCGGCGTTGCGGTAGACGTTGACAAAATTGCGCAGGCTGCCGTCGTCATTGAACATATGCGGCTTGAGATCGGGGTGTTGGGTGCACAGCGCGTCGAGCACCGCGGCGACGTCGCCGCCTTCCAGTTCGACAGTGTCCGTGCCGTCGGCGTAAGCGCGAAGGGCGGTGGGAATCATCACTTTGACGGCCATGGCGAATCCTTGGTCATTGGGGGCGTGTATATCGAATCGTTGTTAGCGACTTGGATGCCGCCGGGCCGGGTAGGTTAGCGAATTCACGGCTGGGCGGCGTAAAGTTTGCGATAGATCACCGTGTCGTCGCCTTCTTTTCGCAGAATCAGCAGCATCCACTGATCACGCCGGCCGGGTTCCAGGGCGCACAGGTCGCGGATCGACTGCCCGCCAGTGGGCGATACCTGGTTGACCAGTGCGAGCAGATGTGTTCGATCAGCGCGGGACAGCCGAACGATGAATCTGGGAATTGATGTTTGGCCGACACGGCCCGGGGAATCGAGATAAGTCGTTTCCGCGTAGAGTTCGTAGCCGTCGTTGCGATCGAACATATTCTCTATCGCAACATCCGCGAGGTCCATCTTGGCGGACAGCACGGCTAGGTGTCCGTCGAATGGTTCGTCGCCGGCGAGCTTCTTGCGCAGTTCATCAAGCGCACTGTCCCGTTGATGGTTCGGTTGATCCCACTTCCACGCTTCCAGCGAACGCCAGTTCAACGCCAGCGCAGGCTCATTGTCGGCGCCTTTGTTACGGCTGATGGTCGTGGTGCGTGTCAGCATCGGCGACCATTTGTTTTGCCGTTGTTGCACGGTGTAATGCAACGGCAGTCGACCTTCGATAGTCGGCGGCGCATCGTTGAGCGTGTTGTAATCGTCGGCGTTCCACGGCCGCGCCGAGTGAATGTTCAGCCGTTGGTGCCACATGTTTTGAAACGTCCAATCGTGATTCACGTTTTCATGAGGAAACCACAGCGTGAAACGCGTTTCACGAATCAGTCGGCCGTCGCGGTCCAGATCGCGCACGACAATGTCGCCGCCGGTCTTGTTCTGACCCATGTAATGATCGGCCAAAGCGACAGTGACCCACGTGAACAGACAAGCCAGCGCCGGAAACAGGATCCACGTCAGTTTGCGTCTTTTGAGCCGGCCGAGCAGCAGGTAATCGCCGGGGCCGACCATCAGGGTGAACAGCATGAGCAGGAGGAGGATCAAGCCGAACGGAATGATGCGCACGCTCGCGGGCATCATCGTGGCGACCAGTTCACTGGGCGTGGTGTCGAGCGCCTCAAACTCATAGGTATCATCAGCGTAAACCCAATCGTCCCCTTCTTCGGGATCGAAATCACGAATGTTGCCGGAAGCATCAAATAGCAGTTCGTCGTCTGAGGAAACCTTTCTCCGTTCAAGAAACCAACGACCATCGGCTTGAATCGACTGGCGCTGTGTTTTGTTCACCCGCCACAGAAACAGCCTTGCATCACGCCATTCGTCTGACGCAAGGAACTTATCGCGGTCACCCATGTCCATGAGCACCACGACGCGGCCGAACTCATTGCGTGCGTGGATCAGCCGTGCATCGGGATCCATTGGTGAATAGGACACTTTCCGATCGGGCGTCCACTCAAACAGCCCGCCGTCGATGGGCACGGCTTGGTTCAGGAATGTCAAATGTTTTTCTTCGAGGTCCGCGCCCACCATGATGAATGCGCTGCCGCCGGCGCGAATCCAATCGAGCAGGGCGTCGAGTTGCGCGGTTTCCGTCTGCGCCAAACCGTCCGGCATCAGCACGGCCATGTCGAACGGCAGATAACCCAGTGGTTGCCGCGGCATCTGGTTCGGCGTCAGACGCGCCGGGTGTGTGCTGATCGCCAGGGCGTGCTCTTTTTTTAGATCGGTTTTCACAGGCCGAAACGATTCCAACGCCAGCGATTGCACCAGTTCCGACTGCTGTCGGCCGGACGTGTTCACCCATGGATCGCATACCGCGAGCACCTGCGCATGCATCTGCGTGGTCGGTACGTTGATGGTGAATCGCCCGAGGTCGATGCGTTGTCCGGTGTCGGTCAAAAACGTCAGCTCGACCTGCGCAGTAGACCGGCTGTCCAACACCGTGATGCCGGGCAAAGTGATGTCGACTGATTTCTGTCCGCCTGCCAACACCATCGTCGGCGTGGTGAGTGTGGCGATCGGATCGAGCGTGTGCAGTTCGAGTTGCAGTCGACCTTGCAAAAGGGTCTTGCCGGCGTTGCCAAGTGAAATGCGCAGCACGAGCGGGCTGTCAGATCGGCCGTTGCGATGGGCCGATACCACGTTGGCGGACACATCCTGAGCGTTCGCGGCGGCGCTTGAACCGATCCATGCGAGCCAAACCACCATCACCCGCAAAGCCATCGCGAAGGATGGAACTCGGCATCGGGTCACCGCGTGAACCCTCCGGGTTTGCGTTGGAAGAACCACCACTCGACCAGCAACAACAACAAGGCGAGGAGGGCAAAGGTCGACCAGAGTGCCTTGTTCGTTTCCGCCACGCGTGCCGAAGCGGTGACCGAGGTTTCCGGGTCGGCAAACTGAATGGTCTCGACCGATTCGAGCAACGTTTCCTCCACATCGAGCAGGCTCACGCCGACGAATCGTTCTTTCGTGCCGTCAGACACATTGTACCGCCCGACGCGCGGCGCCGGCACGCCGGACACCACGCCTTTATCGTCTGCTGTCTCACTTCGTTCAAACGCATGCGGACCGGTGACCTTGTAATCCTCTTTCGGCGTCAAGGACATCGAAGGCAGCACGCCCGTCTCGTCACCCGTAACTTCCAGCAGGCCCGCCTGATGCATCGACGAACGAATCAGATTGCTCACCATGATCGGAAAGCCCACCCGGTATGGCAGCGTCGACCGGTCGGGATCAAACAACAGGTAGTAGGACAGCTTCTCGCCTTCTCGCTTTTGCAGGATCAACGGACCGTGCTGACCGTGCGCGATGACTTCGTAGTGCAGGTTTTCCAGATCGCTTTCCTTGGCCATGTCCGTCGTGGTAACGGTTTGTTTTTCTTCGCCTTCACCGACAGTCGCTTCGCGCTGAATCTGCCGGTAGCGCGGCTGATCGAGAATGATCAGCTCGGAAAATTGAACGTGTTCGAGCAACGCATTGGCGCGACGCCAGTCGATCACCGTTGTCGGTTCCGGGGCGATTTCGATCAGGTGTTTCAAATCTTCGGGCACCAGGCCGATGTACAGCGCGGCGTCCCAGTCGGA
>JANQKH010000526.1 GCA_028281215.1 Phycisphaeraceae bacterium
AATCAACGATAAATCACAATCCGCGATCAACACCTGCTCGTCCGCACCACTTGCTTCGGCGATGATGCGGCCGCCGGGGTCAGCGATAAAGCTGCGACCCCAGAACGTCAGATCTTTCTCAATGCCCACGCGGTTGATGGCGGCGACAAACACGCCGTTGGCGATGGCGTGGGAGCGCTGCATCGTTTGCCAGGCGTCGACCTGTCTGGCGCGCTCGGCGTCGTCTTCGTCGCCGCAGTGCGCGATGGCGGTCGGATACAGCAACACCTGCGCGCCGCGCAGCGCGGTAAGACGGGCGGCCTCCGGATACCACTGGTCCCAACACACAAGCGTGCCGACGTGAACATCGTTAACTGCCACGCAGCGCCAACCGTCATCGCGCGGCTTGATCTCCGGCGATGACAGTCCTTGGCTCGCCGCGTCGCCCGGCGTGAAATAAAACTTTTCATAAAAGCCGGGATCGTCCGGAATATGCATCTTGCGGTACCGGCTGACGATCTCGCCCTTCTGGTTGATCACAATGAACGTGTTGTGGTACACGCCCGCAGTGCGCTTCTCAAACAACGAACCGGCGATCGCGACGTTCAACTGCGCTGCCAGCGCGGCAAGCTTATCCGATGTCGGTCCGGGAATCGGCTCGGCCAAATCAAAGTGACTTTCATCCTCAACCTGCGGAAAGTACGGCGAAGTGAACAACTCCTGCGTGACTATCAGATCAGCGTCCCCTTCGGCGGCTTCGTGAATCAATTCTTCCGCCCGGGCAAAGTGATCGCCCGACGTCTCGCCCACAGGACACGCATGTTGAATCAAGGCGAGGCGAAACTGGTTGGACCTGTCATTCTTCACCGAAAAATCCTCAAATTCACCGAAACGCGGACAATCATACGTCAATGTTCGTCATAGATGCGACGGGCGTCTATGATCTGCATCTCACACTCGGCGGTCACTCATGAATCGGAACCTGGAGACGACTGAAGCCATGGCGGAGTTTTCGCCGAACGACGCCACTGTGGCCGAATCCGAGCTCGTCGCTGATGCCGATACCGAAAGTGAATCCGCCTCCGATTCACCAGTTGCCGCCGTGCCGATCAACCGGGAACTGTCGGGCAAACTTGCAGGTAAAACACTTCCGCAACAGGTGTTGATTCTTGCCATCTGGCCGTTTCTAGAACAGTTGTTGAACTTTCTGGTTGGCTTCGTGGACACGTTTCTGGCCGGCCATTTGAGTGTCGCGGCGACCAAGGCGATCGCCGTCGCCGCGTACATCGGCTGGCTGATGGGCATCATTCTCATGTCGGTCGGCATCGGCGCGTCGGCGGTCATCGCCCGTGCGATCGGCGGCAAGCACAAGCGAGTCGCCAACGCCGCACTCGGACAGGCGATGGTCATGTCCGTCGTGCTCGGATTCATCGCCGGCGGCGCGATTTTTCTTCTGGCTCCGTGGGTGTCGCGCTTCATGGAGTTGACCGGCGAAAGTCTTGACATCTGTATCGTTTACTTGCGCATCTTTGCAGTCGCGGGACCGGCTGCGGCAATCCTCTTCGTCGGCGGTGCATGTTTGCGCGCGGCGGGCGACACACGTTCGCCTTTTGTCGTGCTCGCCATCGTTAACGTCGTGAATGTCATCGTCAGCGCACTGCTGGTGTATGGACCAGCACCCATCGGCGGCTACGGCGCGACCGGCATCGCGATCGGCACCGCGGCGGCGTGGGTGGTCGGCGCGTTGGTTACGTTGGTCGTTTTGATCGGCGGCTGGGGTGGTATTCGTTTGCGATTGATTCGCCTGCGTCCGCACTGGCACACAATGAAACGCATCGTGCGCGTGGCGTCGGCAAATCTGGCAGAGTCGCTGGGCATGTGGCTGGGTAATTTCGCCGTAGTCAAAATGGTGGGTATCGTCGGCATCACCTCGTCGGCAGCGCTGGGGGCGCATCTGATCGGCGTGCGGCTTGAAGCGATCAGCTACCTGCCCTGCATGGCGCTGGGCACAGCGGCGTCGACGTTGGCCGGTCAATACCTCGGGCTCGGCGATCCCGTCCGCGCCAAACGCGCGGTGCGCTTGTGCTGGGCGTACGGCGCGCTCGTCATGGGCGTCATGGGCGTGCTGTTCTGGATCATCCCCGACCTGCTGGTCCGTATGGTTACCGACGAACAAGCGTTGCTCGACAGCGCCCCGGACCTGCTTCGCATCTGCGCGCCGGTGCAGGTGTTTTTCGCCACGGCGATCGTGCTGTCCAACGCGATCCGCGGCGCAGGCGATACCCGGGCGGCGATGTACCTGACCTACTTCAGCACGTGGTGCATTCGCATCCCGATGGCCTACGTGTTCGCCGTGGTACTGGACTGGGGGCTCAACGGCGTGTGGTTGGCGTTGTGCGGCGAGTTGGTGTTGCGCGGCATCATTTTCGGTGCACGGTTCCTGCATGGCGGGTGGGCCAAGGTCGAAGTCTGACGTTCACCGCTTTGCTCGATTGCCGCCCGCGCCAAACCCATTCTTCACGATTTCCTCCACCAATTCACTTGGGCCTTCCATTGAAAACGCCGATTGTTATAGTGAAACGAGGAACTGGAACATCCTCGTTCAAAGGAGTGACAACATGCGATGGCGCCATTTCATACTGGGAACGCTGCTTCTCGGGCTGACCACCCCGCTGCTGCACGGGGACGACAAACACTACGTGCAGGTGCGCAACGCACCGGTCCGCGACCACCACGCCCCGCTGGCGAAGGTGCTCGCGACGTTGAAATTCGCCGAACCGGTCACGGAAGTCGGTAAATTCGGCACCGGCTGGATCAAGATTAGCGCCCGCGCGGCATCGGTCGCCGGCTGGGTCCGCAAGTCCTCGCTGTCTAAAAAGGAAACCAAGCTCGATACGAAAGGCTCCACCGGCAGCGCGACCCTGACCGAACAGTCGCACGCCGGGCGGGGCATTCGTGAAGCGACGGATCAATACGTCGCCGAAAAGAACCTTGAAGCCGCGATGCGTAAAGTCCGGGCGATTCACCGCGATCGCACTACCAGCGCGAGCATCGACCAAATCGTCGCGTTCCTTCGCGCCGGACAGGTCCAACCCAAGGAGGGCAATTGACATGTTGAACAAACGGATTTTCAACCTGACCACCTTCGTCTGCGCGGCTGGCATGCTTGCCCTGCTCGTCGGCGGATGCTCTTCCACACCGAAGAACAACAATCGCACCAACGCCCGGTCGTCCGGCAGTGGATTTCAGTTGCCTGACTTTGAAATCAACGGCGTCAACGTCGGCGGCATCGGCCGCGAAACCGGCAATGTGATCAAAGCAGCGACCACCGCCAACGAAGTGTTGACGCCTGAAGTGCAGTTCCACATTGGGCAGGGCGCTGCCGCTCAGTTGATTGATC
>JANQKH010000558.1 GCA_028281215.1 Phycisphaeraceae bacterium
AATGTTCACCTGTCCGTGTTGGTTAGTGAAGTTGATTCCGGGAAGACTAAGGTGACGCCCGTCATCGCTGGCAATGGAGATGGTCCAGGTGCCGGGGGCAAACGTCACCGTCGAGGTGGCGTTGACGAGGAAATCACTGCCGCCAAAGCCGCCGGGGTAGCCGTTGGTTGGACTGAAGTTGCCGCCACCGCCGCCGAAGTCAACGGCCGGATCAGGAAGTCCGGTTGTCGTCGTCTTGAAAATGCCAACGTTGTATGTCGTTGGTCCGATCACAATCGGTCCCGTGCCGGTGACATTGTCACGAAGGGCGAGGGCTTCAGTTGTGTTGTTGATGTCGTTGTCGGTGGAGCCGCCACCGGGCACAATGTTGAATTGGGTCACATCAAACCCGGGAATGGCGTGCAATTGGCTTGAGTTGACATCAAGCACAATGGCTGTCACGAGGGCAAACAGGAGCCCGTACATTGCTCGATTCTTCATCACACATCTCCAAATAGAGTTGGAATTCACTGGATTTCTAAGACGTTCTCTTTGCCAACATGCCCGAAAACTGCCTGAATAGGAGTGTTGGAAGAGCGTAGGCTAGCAAATGTGAAACCGGCGTCAAGCGAAAATTGATAACAATCAAGCATGATGATTGTCAAATTTTCCTAAGGTGTTGTATTTAGGGTGTTTAGCCTATGAAAAAATTTCCATGACGGTTCAACGCACCAATTGATCCAAACTCCGCTTGCCCCGAAACGCCAGTTTGATCGGCACTTCGCTGTAGGGCAGTTCGTCGCGCAGTTTGTTGATCAGGTAGCGCTGGTACGACGGGTCGAACATGTCCGGGTTGTTGACGAACACGGTCAGGCTCGGCGGATGGACATCGGTTTGGGTGACGTAGAAAATCTTCGCCTGCTTACCGAGTTTGGAGCGGGGCGAATGGTGTTCGAGGATACGCTCGAACAGGCGGTTCAGTTCGCCGGTGGTCACGCGATGGCCGGCTTGTTCGTACAAATTCATCGCCATTGCAACGACTTCCCGCATGCCTTCGCCGTCCTTCGCGCAGATAAACACGATCGGGGCGTAGCTGAGGCCTTGCAGCACGCCGTCGAGATACTCGATGTATTCCTCTTCGGTGTGCTGTTGCTCGGCGAGATCCCATTTATTGATGACGATGACGCATGGCTTGAAGTGTTTCTGCACTTCGAGGCTCAGTTGTTTGTCGACCTGGCTGACCGGCACGCTCGAATCGATGAGAAACAGCACGACATCGGCGCGGCGAATGGAGCGCAACGCGCGGTGGTAGCTGTAATACTCGATGTCGCCGTCCAGGCTTTTTCGTTTGCGGACGCCGGCGGTATCGATTGCGGTGAAGGTTTTCCAGCCCTCGCCGGTTTCGATTTCGAAGCGCACGTCGATTGAATCCCGCGTCGTGCCTTCGACCTCGCTGACGATCACGCGGTCTTCACCGGCCAACGCGTTGACCAGAGTGCTCTTGCCGGCGTTGCGCTTGCCGACAATTGCCAGTTGCACGCCGGTATCGATGCTGTCGTGGTCGGCGCCCTCCTGATCGGCATGACGTTGTAAAACCGCGGGCATGACGCGACCCACGGCGTCGTGGAGGCGACGTCGAAATTGACTACGGTTGTAACGGTTGACTGCGGAGACCATGATCGGCTCGCCGAAGCCGAGTTCGGTCGCTTCGACCGCGCCGGGTTCGTGGGTTTCGCCGTCCACTTTGTTGGCGATCAACAGCACGGGCGTCGCGCGGCGTTTGGGCTTGATGGTGTTCGAGTTTGCACCATCTGATTCGCTCGGCGGTTGCCATTGGTCCATCGCCACGCAGCCGGCGGTGCGAAGCAGTTGCGCTACGTCTTGGTCAAGCGGCACGACGCCGGTTTGGGCGTCGATGAGAAAGAGGATCAGATCGGCCGAGCCGACGCCCGCAGCGATCTGTTTTTCAACGTCGAGTGTCAGATCCTGCGAATCCTCAATGCCATGCCCGCCGGTGTCGATCAGTTCAATGTCATAACTTGGCGCCTGCTCCTCATCAAGCGGACCGGTCAACTCGATCGGCACGCTGACGCGATCGCGCGTGACGCCGGGCATCGCATCGACGATGGACACCTTGCGGCCTGCCATCATGTTCAGCAAACTCGACTTGCCCACATTCGGGCGACCCACAATGACAACTTTGGCTTGCATGGTAATTCAAAGAGATAATCGCGCGTGTTGCAACATCCTTTGTAGGGGCATTGTCCACCCCACCTCTTCGCTCACGCCACGGTTTCACCCGCCTTTTGACGTCAACCTGCCGCGTCTTACGAAAGTCGGCCGTGCCGCTGGTTCCACAGTTCCACCGCTTCGGGCTCGCGGGCATAGATCGGCAGCAGTTGCGGGGCAGCAGTATAGGCCTGCCTGGCGGCGGCGGCGCGCCCCAGCCGCCAAACCACAGCGGCGCTAGGGATCGCCTGCGATTCATTCCATATTGTGATCTGCGAAAAGTCCACGCCCGCCAACGCCTCGGCATCCTTATCAATCGCTGTCTGGCTCAGCACGTTCAGTGGCCGCGGGGCTTCGGTCAGCGCGTCGGGGAGCGTTTTCACTTGTGCCGGTTCGATTGCTGACCAGCCGACGCCGTCATGGTGGAACGTGCCGCAATAAACCGAATCGCGTTTTCGATTCAGGCTGACCAGCAGGGGCGTGTCAGACGACGGTGCGTTTTGAGCCACGACGTCAATGGTGGGCACGGCGACGGGCTTTG
>JANQKH010000572.1 GCA_028281215.1 Phycisphaeraceae bacterium
CATCAAACAACAACATCGTCGGTACGCCCTGCATAGTTGCCCCGCGCGTCGGCACAGCGCCGGCGACGAGCAATGTCTTGCCGCCATCAAGGAAACGCAATACACGCAATCCATCGACGTCCTGTAAGCGATCAAGCTTGTAAAACCCCTCAGCCACGAGCGTACGGCCAACCTTGCCCGTCCCAAGATCAAACAGTTTCACGCAGCCGCGCCAATCGCCCAACGCCAATCGCCGGCCGTCTGCCGACAACGCCAATGCAAACACGTCTTCGTCGTGATGCAATACATTGGCCGCCTTGCCGTCCTTCAAAGAGAACTCACGAACCCAACGATCCCGACCGCAGGTGATCACAGCTTTGCGCCGTGTATCGATCACCATGTCGCGCACCCAGCCGTCGTGCGCATCGTCGATTTGCCAATCGGCCTTCGGCTCGTTGTCCGCGTAGGTCTGGCAACGCACCTGCCCCCACGAGTCGGCGGTCAATAATCGCTGGTCATCGGCAAACGCCAGCGCCGTCACCCAACCGCGATGCCCTTCGATCGCAGACATCGGTTTCAATTCATTACCTTCGATCGACCAACGATGGACATGGCCGTCATACCCACCACCCACGATCACCTTGCCGCACGGGCTGATGCGCGCGGCGTACAACTGCCGATCGCTTTCGATCGCCGCGATCTGCTCCAGATCGAATTGGAGTGCGGGTTGTGCCGTATTGTTTGCCATCTTTGGGTACGTTTTGGTCGGTCCGCAGGCCGTTTATCCTCTCGCCAAGCATCCTGGTATTACCGTCATATCATCATGCGCGATCGGCAATGGTTGGCCGTTGTTGTCGAACTCCGTCACATGTGAATCGATACCCAGAGCGTTGAACCAGGTGTGAAACATCGCGCCGATGTCGTAGCCTTTCTCTTTGACCCAGGTGCCCTGCGCGTTGGTCTCGCCGACGACCGCGCCGGCGTTCAAGCCACAGCCGGCCATCGCGATCGACCACGCTTCGGGCCAGTGATCGCGCCCGGCGTGACCGTTGATTCGAGGCGTGCGGCCGAACTCACTCATCGCGATCACCAATACGCGGTCCAACATGCCCGACGCGTGCAGGTCTTCGATCACCGCGCTGAACGCCTGATCGAACTTGGGCATGAGCGACGCGTGGGCGTTGAAATTATCTCCGTGCGTATCCCAACCGTAGCTATTGACCTTCACGAACCGCACGCCGGCTTCGAGCATTTTTCGGCCGACAAGCATATGCCGGCCGAGTTCGTGTGAGCCATACCTTGCCACATCACGTTTGGAAAACTTCGTCGCGTCAAAAATGTCTGACCGCTTCATCAATCGCTCAGCGGTGTCAAAAACGTAGTTGCTCGCTTCAGTGTTTGTCTTACGTCGCCGCGCAGCATACTTCGCGTTGAACTTCTCGCGCAGTTCATTGCGCAACACGTCCTCTTCCTCGCTAATCGATTCGTGACGCAGCAAATTGGCCGGCGGCTTACCGTCACCGAATGCCAGCGCGCCGTACTTCGGTCCGAGAAACCCGGCGTCTTTCGGCTTGAATCCACCGCTGCCCGGCTTCACCCACACATAAGGCGGCAGTTTGTTCGACGTCGGCCCCATCAGTTTCGCCACAGCCGAACCGAAGTAGGGATACGTCACCCCGCGGTTTTTCGGATCGCCGCGTTGAATGCGCGGCACGCCCGCCGAATGTGAGTTGTCCTGCGTACACATCGATCGCACGAGGCAAAGCCGATGCATCAACTTTGCCGTGCGCGGCATCAGTTCGCTGACATGCACTCCCGGCAGCGAAGTCTTGATCGACCGGAACGGCCCGCCGAACTGCGTATTCGGCTTGGGATCCCAACTTTCCAACTGGCTCATCCCACCGTCGATCCAGATGAACAACACCTGCTTGTCCTTGCCCGCCAACTTCTCGGCATGGACCGGGTTGACCAGACCACCCAGCGCCCCCAATCCCAACGCACCGCCAATACCAGCCGCCCCGCCCAACAACTGTCGACGAGACCACGCGTGTTCCCAAGGTTTGCAATGTTGATGCTTGTCCATGACGGTCTACTATTTTAAAGCAAGTTGCTTGAAAACACAGGACCCTGTTCGCTGTCGGCACCCAACATTTTACTTCACCGACCTCGTCTGCGCCTGATGGTCTGGTGCGAGACTGCCGTCACGTCCTGCTTAGGTAGAATCTGCTGATGCGTGTCACGCTCCACATCTTCACTGCCCTATCGTTGATTCTTTTTGCGGTGTCGCTGTTGCTCTGGATGCGCAGTTTCTCGACAACGGACAGTTGGCAATACCACGGCCGGAGCGACTTCGTTGGATTATATAACTCACAGGGAAGTCTGGTCGCGCTGGTGGAAGAGGGCGGACAAGCCAACAGCAACGGTGACGGCTGGCAATCCGTTTCCACTCAGGACGTGAAGCCAATCGCGCAGGATCCCTGGCGGCTGCGGAAGTGGGCGGACACGAGCGGCTACCTCGGCTTCTATGTGCATCAGAACAATGACAACACCGTCGCGATTGTCGTTTCATGGTGGCTGGTGGCGGGGCATCTTTTGATCTTGCCGGGCTTATGGATTTACTTGTGCGTGATTCGACCGCACTGGCGCGTTCGCAAAGGTCAATGTTCGGCGTGTGGTTACGATCTAAAATACGCGCGGCGGCAACAGATCGACAACTGTCCGGAATGCGGAGCCGCGACAGTGAAAGCAGTACGATGAAACGATGGCTGTTTCATGTCGCAGCGTTGGTGTTCTTGGTGTGTTGTCTTGCGTTGTCGGCGTTGTGGGTTCGCAGTGCGTCGTGGATGGATACATACACCGCGTCATCCGACAGTTACGAATCAGCCGGCTGGGGGGTGATGTCGGCAGATGGTGAGTTATCGTTCCACTTGGCGTATTTGAAGTTTGCATCCGATCGAAACGTAGAGGGCTGGTCCCACCACAAAGTTGAGTCATGGGGCGTTGGTGACCCGGTTTATGTTTTCCCGGGATTCAGGCTTTACGATGACACCGACTATCGCAGCGACTTCATGCACGTCTACATCGCGTATCCCTGGTTGATCTACCTGTTCGCCGCCCTACCGATCTTGTGGTGTTTCGCGGCTTACCGTCGGCGACGCATTCAACAACGCAGGCGACGCGGGCTTTGCACGGCGTGTGGGTACGATCTACAAGGCAGTGAGGGCAATTCGTGTCCGGAGTGTGGAACGGTAAGGCAACAGGCGGCGAATCCAAACGGAACTGAAGGCGCGTACAATTCCCTGTGATGTGGCGAAAACTCTTTCATGGTTACTGTTGTTTTTCGTGCATTCTGCTGGTGCTGGCGTGTGTGGCATGGGCGCGCAGTTATTCGCATGATGAGGGAGTGACCAGCCGGGGCAGTTTCAGCGTGCAGACGTTCGGGTACACGGACGGGCGGTTTTACTGGTTGATCGAACATGATCGGGTGGGCGAGGATGATCGCGGTCCCTGGCGCGGTTATTCCCTTGAGCCGGGCATTGACAAACAGTTTGTGCCGCCACGGGTGGCGGATCTGTCGTTCAGCTTGGGCGGTTTGGAGATGGTGTTGATCAAGGACCGTGTGCAGTGGATCACACTCCCAATGTGGTTCGTAACACTGATCTCGACGATTCGACCGACGTTCTGGATCCGGTATCTGTTGAAGCGCAAGCGCGCCAAACAACGCGCGGCCCTCGGCCAGTGTGAAAAATGCGGCCACGACTTGCAGGGGCAGACAGTTGAAAAATGCCCCAAGTGCGGCGCCAAGGACGCCAAACTGAAATGATCCTGCGTGGGGTATTCCATCTTGTGGCGTTGTTCTTTTTGGTGTTGGTGGTTTTTTGTATCGTCGGGTGGATCCGTAGTGCGAATCATTACGAAGGCATCTTCAATCAGACGAACAGTAGGGAACAATACATCGGATGGTACGATGGACATTTCGAGTGGACTGACGTTCAGATGGGCAATTCAAATGCGACAATGGATGATTCAGGCGGATGGTATTTCCAATCGATTCCGTCGGGGGTCAGTTATTATCACAGTGGTTTCTACACGGTACTCGCGAAAAGAAAGTTTTCGTTTTGGGGATTCGAGTATCGCGTGATGCCGCCGGGCGATCCGGCCGGGCAGCAGTGGATTCATGTGCATCACATCTACATGGCCAAAGCGCCGATCTGGTTGGTGCTGGTGTTGTCGTTGTTACCGGTGGTGGTCTGGTGTTTTTGGTTCAAGCGACGGTGCCGTATTCAAGGCCGGATCAAACGCGGGTGTTGCATCGCGTGCGGGTATGACCTGCGCGAGTCTACGGGAAAAACGTGTCCGGAGTGCGGAGCGAAGCGCATACAATCCGTTTAATGCGACGCGGGGCATTTCATTTCGCTGCGGGTTTGTCG
>JANQKH010000594.1 GCA_028281215.1 Phycisphaeraceae bacterium
GGTGTCGCGGTCATGGTGATACCTTCGTGGTGCGTGACATCTATTGTATCGCGCAGCGCAAGTTCCATGGTTAGCGATCGAAGATCGCCGTGGGGGGCGACGCGTGCAATCGGCGATCTTCAATCGCCGGCTAAACAAATACAATGGGTTGATGCTCATCACATCGCAACGCTTCTATGTTTTGCTCGCCGCGGCGTTTCTGATGCTCACTCCACTTGTTTCACGCGCCGATTGGCCGAAACAGGTGCAAGACATCCGCTACCCGTCCGCCGCCGATGACACGCAACAACCCGCGATGTTCTACGCACCGCCCCGCAAGGACGTTGGCGATCAACCCGTCCCTTTGCTCGTCGGCCTGCACACCTGGAGCGGCAACTACAAACAAACCAACCCCGGCGGCCACTACGCGACATGGTGCGTCGAAAAGGACTGGGCGTTCATCGGCCCAAACTTCCGCGGCCCCAACAAAACCCCGCAGGCATGCGGCTCGGAACTGGTCGTCAAAGACATCATCAGCGCCGTTGACTACGCGAAACAACACGCGAACATCGATTCATCACGGATCTACCTCATCGGTGCATCAGGCGGTGGGCATGCCGCGCTGCTGATGGCCGGGCGCCAACCCGAACTGTGGGCGGGCGTGTCCGCATGGGTGCCGATCAGTGACCTGGCGGCGTGGCATGCACAAACGAAGAAGGCCGGCCGAAAGTACTGGCGCGACCTCGAAGCAAGCTGCGGCGGTGCGCCGGGTGACAGTAAAACAATCGACAAGCAATACCGCCACCGCTCACCACTGACCTGGCTTGACCGCGCCAAGGGTGTGCCGTTGGACATCAATGCGGGCATCACCGACGGCCACAACGGCAGCGTACCGATTAGTCATTCCCTGCTGGCGTTCAACGAAGTCGCCGCGAAGACAGACCGCATCGATGCGAAAACGATTGCAAACATGACCGCGTCGCCGCGCATGCCGGATGGCCTGCGTATGAAGATCGAGGACAAAACGTATGGCCACAAGCCACCGCTGTTTCGCCGCACATCCGGCGCCGCGCGCGTGACCATTTTTCAAGGCGGCCACGAAATCATCGTCCAGGCCGGTCTGCATTGGTTGAGCCGACAGCGTAAGTCGGGCAAGTGAATCACCGCGCGAGGATGACCGGATACATGGATATAGATCTGAAGCACGCATTCGTTTGGTGGCTCTTCCGGGTTCGTCATAGTTCAAGGGTTCGGCGCATTGTTCGCCGCTCAACGCCTCGGGTGCGCGGTGCAGGCATTGAGAGGCGAAAAACGTTCATGGAAGAGATCACGTTCAAGGTCGTCGGGATGAGCGATGCTGACAGCATCTCACTCCACTACAAGAAATGACGCGACGAACGACCGCTCACCCCATCAGTGTTTTCAGCCGATCGGCCTTCACCCAAACCGCTGAAGTCGATCAGCGGAAAACCCGTCGTCCAACCCACGACCGCCATCGGGATCACGACGTATCCATGGCAGAGCCGGGAGAGCTCGTTCGGTTTGTAATTTGTTAGCATTTCGAGTACGATCGTTCGTTGCCGCGCGATTGAGGCGCGGCCTGTCTTTGGGGGCTTTTGATGTTGCATCATGTCCGAATGCGTTCGACGTTGGCGAAGCCTGCTAGGGGTTTGTCATCGCACTGTGTCACGACCCATGTCAGGGCGTGTCAGGGGGAAAACCCTGATCGGGGCGGTAAACCAAGATGTTTCACAGACTTACAGCGACCTTTGCCGTGGCGACCGCGTGTCAGAGGGAAAACCCTGAGGCATCCTGTAAAGCCCTTTAAAAAAACAGTTTACAGGATTTTTTGCGTGTCAGGGGGAGGGGGTGGCGTGTCAGTGTCAGGGCGTGTCCGGCGCCCAGCCGGGGGGCGGTCGGTGCAGCGATTTCGGTCTGCCGGGCTCGACATTCGTGCAGGTTGGCGGGGGTTGGATTCGCCGTTACCTTATTTGTTCCTGTCAGGGTCCGTGGTGGGATCCGATTCCTCGTCGTCCTGGAGACACCTTCATGCGCTGCGTCACCGCTCGTTCGTTTAGCTCGCTATCCCTTGTCCTGCTCGCGTTATGTTTCGGCGCTGTGAGCCTCACCGGTTGCGGCGGCGACAGTAAAGACGGGCCGCCCAAACGGTCCGACTCGACTGGCAACAAGGACAACAAAGAGAACAAAGACAGCAAAGACAGCACGAGCACGAAAGACGGCAACGGCGAACTGACGCACGTCACTGTTGCTTATGTGACCAACGGCGTCGACCCGTTCTGGAACATCGCCAAGGCGGGCTGTCGCGAAGCCGAGAAAGAGTTGAACGTCACGTGTGTGGTCAAAGAGCCGGCCAACGGTCTTGATGATCAGAAGCGCATGCTCGAAACACTGATGAACGATGACACAGTCAGCGGCATCGCGATCAGTCCGATCAACGCGGAGAACCAGGTCGACCAGATCAACGAACTGGTCAAGAAGAAACAGTATGTCATCACGCATGACAGCGACGCGCCCAAATCGGATCGTCTCTGCTTCATCGGCATGCACAACTACAAAGCCGGTCGGGCGGCGGGCAAGTTGGTCAAGGAAGCGATTCCCGATGGCGGTGAGATCGTCATCTTCGTGGGCCGGCTTGACCAACTGAACGCGCAACAACGGCGTCAGGGTGTGATTGATGAAGTGCTCGGCCGACCGATGCCCGCAGATCTGAACAACATCAACTTCGACGCGTCAGATGCTCAAAGCCTCAAGAGCCCGGACGAAAAGTACGTGATCCTCGACACGCGGACGGACAACTTCGACCGCGGTCAGGCGAAGTCGAACGCTGAGGCGGCGATCTCGCGTTATACGAATCTTTCGTGCATGGTTGGTCTGTTCGCGTACAACACGCCGCAATGTCTGCTCGCGGTGAAAGACGCGGGCAAGGCGGGGCAGATCAAGCTTGTCAGCTTCGACGAAGACAAGGACACGCTCAACGGCATCAAGGAAGGATCGGTCCATGGCACGATCAGCCAGCAGCCGGACCGGTACGGCTACCACTCGGTGCGGATCCTGGCCGGCCTGGCGCGCGGTGACCAGTCCGTGCTGCCGAAGGACGGCTACCTGGAAGTGGATTACATCGTCGTCAAGAAAGACAACGTCGAAGCGCATCAGGCGCGTACGCAACGGCTGTTGGAAGCGGGCAAGTAACGCTTGCGTCCTGTGGCGCGCCAAGCCTTTGCCGCAGGCACCCGTAACGCGTTCTCGAACAGAACCCAAGACATTCGGAGTTTCATCGATGCCACGATTTGCCTTGAACCTTTCCATGCTGCTGGTTGCGGTCGCAGCGTTCGGTCTGTTCGTCTTGCCCGGCTGCGGCGATGACGGCGGCAACGGTGGCGGCAACAAAGTCACCGTCGCGTTTGTCACCAACAACTCCTCCGACTTCTGGAACATCGCCAAGGCCGGCGTGGAAAAGGCGGAGAAGGAATTCAACGTCGAGTGCCGGTTCCTCATGCCCGGCAGCGGTCAGCCGGACGATCAGAAACGCATCGTGGAATCGCTGTTGTCCGACAGCACGGTGAGCGGTATGGCGATCAGTCCAATCGACTCAAAGAACCAGACAGAAATGCTCAACGCCGCGGCGGACAAGATCAATGTCATCTGCCACGATAGTGATGCGCCGAACAGCAAACGGTTGTGTTATGTGGGCACGAAGAATTATGACGCCGGCCTCGAAGCGGGCAAGTTGATTAAGGAAGTGCTGCCCAACGGCGGGAAGATCATGCTGTTCGTCGGTTTCGCCGACGCTCAAAATGCGATCGAACGTCGGCAAGGCATCATCGATGCGATCAAGGGCTCAGGCATTGAAATCGTGAACACGATGACCGATCAGAAAGACGCCGCCCGCGCCAAAGGCAACGTGGAAGACACGCTGACCAATCACTCGGACATCGGCTGCCTGGTGGGCCTGTGGAGTTACAACGGGCCGGCGATTCTGTCGGCTGTCAAGAGCGCGGAGAAACTCGGCAAGGTGAACATCGTGACCTTCGACGAAGAGGCGGACACGTTGCAAGGCGTGGCGGATGGACACATCCACGCCACGGTGGTGCAGCAGCCTTACATGTTTGGTTACGAATCGGTGCGCATCCTCGCGGCGCTGGCGCGTGGCGACAAATCCGTGCTGCCGGAAGACAAGATCAACGCGATTCCCGTACAGGTCATCCGCAAGGACAACGTGAAAGCGTTTTCGGAGAAACTGAAGAAGTTGAAGGGTGGGGGGTGAAATAAAACCGCGTCGGGTATCTACCGGACCAACCGGCCGAGGCCTTTACGTTTCACCACTTTCTTCAAGCGATTCGGAAATGACGACGGCCAATGCCTGTTCCACGACATCATCGCTCGGGCATTCAATCCAGCGCACGCCGCGGAACCGTTTGAGCCACGTGCGCTGCTGCTTGGCGAATCGGCGGGTCAGGATTTTCGTTCGTTCGTAGGCGTCTTCCATGGTCATATCACCTTGCATGGCGGCGAGGACTTGTTTGTAGCCGAGCGCTTCGCGGGCTTGTGGGCCGAGCAGGCCGGCGGATTCCAGACGTGCGGTTTCGTCAGGCAGGCTTTCCCCGATCGGCGTGACCTCGGCGGCGAGGGCGGCGTCAACTTTCTCGGGGAAGAACATCGCCTTGACGCGCAGGTTGATCCGCGGATTGATCTCGTCGGCGGACCATTGCAGACCGATGAGCAACGGGTTGTGGCGGTAAGGTTTGGCGGGATCGAGGGATTGAGCAACCGGGTCAGCGAGGCTGGAATCGTCGGAGTCGCCCTTATCGCTTTCCCATTGCGTCTGCAAAGCACTGATCGGTTTGCCCGTCTGCTCGAACACTTCGATCGCCCGCACCATGCGCTTACGGTCGTTGGGATGAATGCGCTGCCCGGCGCGTGGATCGACCGAGAGCAACCGCGCATGCAAGGCGGCGTTGTCCAGACGTTTCAACTGCTCGCGCAGTTCTGCGTCGTGCGGCGGACCTTCGAACAGACCTTCGAGCAACGCCTTGATGTAAAGATTGGTGCCGCCGACGACGATGGGCGTGATGCGTTGCTCGATCAGCCGTTCGATCAGGGCGTCAGCCTGTTCGAGCCAGTCGGTGACGGTGAACCGTTCGGTCGGCTCGACCAGATCGATCAGGTGATGCAAAGCCCGCGCCCGTTGGTTGGGGCTTGGCTTGGCAGTGCCGGCGTGCATGTGCTTGTAGACCTGCATGGAGTCGGCGCCAATGATCTGACCCGGCTTGCCGGTTGTACCGGCGAGTTGCTCGGCCAATCGCACAGCGAGTTCGCTCTTGCCACCGGCGGTTGGACCGAGGATCACAATGGGTCGCACATGCGCGGTCATGCCGCAAGTGTAGCGGGAGCAAAGCTTGTTGACGTTTGGCTGAAACGGAAACAACAGTGTCGCATCAAGACCTCATCCGAGGCGCGGCATACAAGAATGATCAATCGCCGCTCATGCATGATGAACCATAAAGTGCTAGGATGCGTGGCCCGGCATGACACGCTTGCACCAGGCAAATGATGCGGAAAACGTGGAAAAACAAGGAAAATCGCCATGAGTGATTCGTTCAACGCGAAGACGACGATCAGCACCCCGCTCGGCGAGCGCACGACCTACCAACTCGATGCGCTCAAAGGCATCAACGCCGGCGTGGATAATCTGCCGTACTCGATCAAGGTGCTGCTCGAAGCTTGCTTGCGAAACGAAGATGGCTACGTGGTCACGGATGAGTCGGTCAAAGCTTTGGCGAATTACGACGCCAAGAATGTTGGCGCGACGGAGATTCCATTCAAACCCGGCCGCGTTGTTTTGCAGGATTTCACCGGCGTGCCGGCGGTGGTTGACCTCGCTGCCATGCGCGCCGCCGTTGTGCGCATGACTGGCGACGAAGCGTCCGCGCAAAAAGTCAATCCACTCGTGCCTTGTGACTTGGTCATCGACCACTCGGTACAGGTCGACGCCTTCGCATCCGGAATGGCGTTACAGATCAACAGTGAAAAAGAATTCGAACGCAACGGTGAACGCTACACGTTTCTCAAGTGGGGCCAACAGGCGTTTGATAACTTCCGCGTCGTGCCGCCCGCCACAGGCATCGTGCATCAAGTGAACCTCGAGTACCTCGCGAACGTTGTTTGGGATGCGGACAACACGCTCTACCCCGACTCGCTCGTCGGCACCGACAGTCACACGACCATGATCAACGGCCTCGGTGTCGTCGGCTGGGGTGTCGGCGGTATCGAAGCCGAAGCGGTCATGCTCGGCCAACCGATTTACATGCTCATCCCCGAAGTCGTCGGCTTCAAACTGACCGGCGAACTGCCTGAAGGCGCAACCGCAACTGATTTGGTCTTGCGCGTGACTGAAATGCTGCGCGAACACGGCGTCGTCGGCAAGTTCGTTGAGTTCTTCGGCAGTGGATTGGCGAACATGCCGCTCGCCAACCGCGCAACCATCGCCAACATGGCACCAGAGTACGGGGCCACGATGGGTTTCTTCCCTGTCGATGAGCAGACGCTGAAGTACATGGAACTCACGGGCCGCGATGAGAATCTGATTGCTGCGGTGGAACAGTACTACAAGTTTCAAGGGATGTGGCGTGAGGATTCGCGCAATGTCACTTACACCGACGAACTCGAACTCGACATGTCCACCGTCGAACCCGCCCTCGCCGGCCCGAAGCGGCCGCAGGATCGCATCGACCTTTCCGCGATGCAGTCGCAGTGGTTGAACGATCTCGCCACCACCTTCGGTAAGTCGTCCGGCGCGAGCGACTCCACGCCTGCCTCCATGATCAACGAGGGCGATCCCAACACCGCCACCGCCGTCGCCGAAGCCCCCCCACAAACCGACCCCGGCATCGACGGCGTCGACG
>JANQKH010000607.1 GCA_028281215.1 Phycisphaeraceae bacterium
GCGCGATTTGGCAATCGATCGCGTTTACATCGCCGGCGCCACCGGCCTTGAATCGAAAGTCAGCGACGCGCTTTCCGCGCGACTTAATGCGCCGTGTGAATTGCTGCGCCCGATCGAGGTGTTGAACGTCAAGAAAGCCAAGATCGACGGCGAAGGTTTTCTCACGCCGCTCGGATTGGCAATTGTGCACGGCTGCGAAGGCGAAGTGCCGTTCGATTTCCTTCACCCGAAAGAGCCGCCGATCGAACGCGATCTGAAAAAGATTCGCAACATGGCGATCGCGGCTTCGATCGCGCTGTTGTTGTTGATCGGCTTGCTCTGGGGCATGTCGTACCGCAGCGGTTACACCGAGGAATTGGACGATCTGGTTCAAATCGCCAACAAACTTGAAGAACAACGGCGGCCGATCGAAAAACTGGAACGCCGCGTCAATACCATCGACACCTGGCAGGCACAGGGGCGAGACTGGCTCGATCACTGGGCGCATCTGTCAAGCCTGCTGCCGGATGCGACGGACGCCTACGTCACCAGCCTTAAAACATTCTCCGACGGGTCGATGAGCTTCACGGTCAAAGCATCGTCGAAAGAAGAGATCACAAAACTGACCAAACGTCTGACGGCGGCGGGCTACGACTTCAAACTCGGCACGGAAATGCCCGTGACCAACGACCCGCGCTACACACAAAGCACGACGATCAAACTGTTCACCAGCACCAACATGAAGATCGACGTCGAAAAACTCAAAGCGCCGAGCCGACCTTCCGACGACGGCTCGGCGACGATGATTCGCTACGGCTACCCGCCCAGCTCGCGCAGCGGCTACAGCCGATCGAGCAGCGACAGCAGTAACAGCAGCAGTCGCGAACGGGAAGACTCACGCGACAATTCACGTTCCAGCTCCGATGACAACCGGCGCGATGACAGGAGCTACCGAAGACGATGACCAATCGCGAACGCAATCTTGCCATCATTACGTTTTCCCTCGTCGGCTTCGCGGCGGTGGTGCTGTTGGCGAACAAACTGATCTTCGGCCCGGCCAACGACGCGAAGACGCGCATCAAGACCACCGGCCTCACTGTGGAGGAACTGCGCGTCAAGGTCGGGCTCGAACGGTCCTATCACCAGAAACTGAGCGACCACATCGCGCGGTCCTTCGGCACGAGTCGGGATGAGGCCAGCGCCAACAGCCGCGAGTTCATCATGCAGATGCTCAAGCAGAGCGGCATGAACACCAGCAGCGTGCGCACCACGCCGATCAGCGGCACACGCCTCAAAAACAAAGCCGGCTACGAAATCGGTTGGAACGTTACAGTCACCGGCTCCCTGCGCGACCTGACCAACCTGCTCTACATGTTGCAAACGGATCGACACCTGTTCCGCCTTGATGATGTGTCGTGGACACCGGTCGCCAAAAGCACGAACGTGATGCTTCAGTTCAAACTCATCACGCTTGTGCTGGAAGTGGAACGACCGGGCAAAGACCGCCTGCCTTCGATGGCGGCGCAGATCGAAGACTTTGCCTGGTATCTCAAGGCCAACGCCTCGTCACAGAAACCAACATCCGCCAGCGCGTTGCGCAGCGATGAGCGCAAGCAGTACGCGATGATTTCCGAGCGTGACATCTTTCGGCCTTACATCAAAAAGCCGCCGCCACCGCCGAGGCGACCCGATCCGCCCACGCGCACCGACAACCGTCAGCCCACGCCACCGACGCCGCGCCCGCCGCGCGTCACGTATGAACTGGTCGGCCTGCCGCAGTTCGGCAACACGCCCGAGGTGATGGTGCGCGACTCGAAAAGCGGACGCACCAAGTCGTACCACATCGGCGGCGACCTGATGGGCGGCGAAATCATCATGGTCGATTATCGCGGTCTGCCGTTGCTCAAAGACCCCGAAAAGTATTCGCCCAGCCGTGTCATAGTGCGCATCGGCCGCGACTACTGGGCAGTCGAACTCGGCGACGACCTCGCCAACAAATACAAGATGACCGGCAGCCGCCTGCCCGTGTCGCTGCGCCCCCAACCCGAACCGGTCGAGACCATCAAGCCCGATGACGTCGAGCAAAAGAACACCGACGCCAACACCAATACGAACGCCACGAACGAAAACGACAACACCTCATCGACCGACGCCGCGGTGTCGACCGATTCGAATTTGAGTCAGATTCACACGACGTCCAATGATGCAACCGCATCAAAGGAGACAGACGATGCACCGTAATTTCATCGCCCTACTGATCACCTCCAGCCTCTTCGTTTCGTTTGCCATCGGTGCAGACAACGCCAATGAACCCGCGTCGAAGCCTGCGGCCAGCGCGCCGACGAAGCCCGCGGCAGCGGCCGACAAAATCGACGAAGCCGGCAAAGCGGCCGAAATCAAAACGGCAACAAACGCGCCCAAAAGTGACGACACGAAAAATGAAGCCGTCAACGCAAACGAAAACAATGGCGCCAACGAACAAGACACTCAACCCGCGCCGGCCACGACACCCGCGAAGGGCGATGACGCGAAGGGTGATGACGCGAAAGGTGATGACGCAAAGGTCAACAACAAAGCGCCGAACAAAGACGACTCCACCAAATCCACCGAAACCACGGACAAGCCCACTGACAAATCAGCCGGCAACACCGCGGACAAAACAGCCACTTCGACCGTCACCAAAACCACAGCCAAGTCCGACAAACCCAAAGCGCCCGCCACCATTCGCTTTCAGTTCGACGGCATCCCCTACAACGATGTCATCCGGCGTTTCGCCCAGATGGCGAACAAGCCCATCCTTGGCGATGTCAACGTTGAAGGCGAACTCACCTTCTTCGACAGCGAACCGTACACCTACGACGATGCGCTTGACACGCTGAACCTCATGCTCGCCATGCGCGGCTCGATGATGATGGAGGACGGCCGGTACCTCCGCGTCGTTCCCGTCAGTGACATTCCGCAACTGCCGATCAAGACCGGCGAAGAAGAAGCCGCCAATGCCCGGCCGGGTGAAATTGTCACACTGGTTATTCCGGTCAAACACATTGACGTTGAGACAGCATCGAAAGCGGTCGTACCGATGGTTTCAATCTTTGGCAAGATCGCACCGCTGCCGCGCGGCAAAGGTATTTTGATCACGGACCGGCTGGTCAACATCAAACGCATCCGTCACCTGGTGACCATGCTCGACAATGAAGCAGACGAAAAATCCAAGCTGGAGATGAAGTCGTACAAACTCAAGCGTGCCGATGCGCGAGATGTGTCCAACGCGATCAACACATTGGTTCGAAGTTCTTCGTCATCGCGCTCCAGCGATTCCCGCTCACGGGACAACCGAAGCAGCAGCGGCGATTCGGTCATCATCTGCACGTACGATCAGAAATCCAACGCCGTGCTTGTACGCGGCACGGAGGATCTTCTCAAAATTGCCGACGATCTTGTTCAGATGCTCGACGGCGAAGAAGGCATCAGTTCCAACATCTCTGTGTTCCCCCTGAAAACCGCCGAAGCGCGTGACGTGGCCGACGCCTTGCGCACGGCATTCGGCGGCAGTCGCGAAAGACCCGGCCCCGTGTGGACGTATGGCGATACGTCAATGAATTCGGTCCTGGTCAAAGCCAGCCCCGCGTACATGAAAGACGTGAAGGAACTGATTGAAAAACTAGACGGCCAAGTGGCGGACTTCAACAAAGTCCGCGTATTCCGCCTACGCAATGCCGAAGCCGAGGCCGTCGAAGATGTGCTTCGCGCCGTGCTGTCGCCGCGGTCGGCGTCGTCGGCCAACAGCCGGACTTCCTCTTCGTCACGGGGCAGTTCATACGGAACTGTGATTGTTCAGGCGGATGAGAACACCAATTCCCTTTACGTCTCTGCAACACCTGAACGACTGGACATGGCCGAGAAAATCATTGCCGACCTCGACAAGGACTTGCTCAACGAAGAACGCGAGCTTCACATCGTTGAGTTGGAAGACGCCGACGCGCCGACGCTCGCCGAATCATTGACGGAAATGTACAAACAGGTTATCGGCGACAAGAGCAAAATCCCCGGCGCCATGCCCGTCATCCAGGGCATTGCCGCCAGCAACAGCCTGATCATTTCATCCTCAACCGCACAGTGGAAACAGATCAGTTCACTGATCGACGACGTCAAGCAGGCGACGGTCTCGAAGCACGCACCGGTCACGCGCATCGTGCCGCTCAAGTATGCGAAGGCGGTCGAGGTCGTGGAAACCTTGCGCCAAGTTTACAGCGACACAACGCCCAAACCGGCACGCACCAGTTCTTCCAGTTCGAGTTCACGTACGTCAACCGAGACGAAAACAAGAACTTCCCTCGTCGCCGACTTGGGCAAGACCACCGCCAGCTTTGCCGCCTCCGAACACAACAACAGCCTGGTCATCGTTGCGTCGGAGAAAGACCAGAAGATGATCGCCGAGGTCATCAAATCTTTGGACATCGAACCGACCAAACAGGTCGATCCGATTCGCATCGTGCAACTGAAGTCCGCCAACGCGGTGGAACTGGCCAAAACGCTCAAAGCGATGGTCGCCGCGCCGGGCAAAGGTGAATCCAAGATTTTTGTTGAAGCAGACCCCGCCACCAATGCCGTGCTCATCCGTGCTCCGGCGTCCGAGCAGAAGATGCTCGAGCAAATGGTCGCAAGTATCGACGAATCCACCGAACTGATGGCCCGCGAGTTGCGCTTGATTCAACTGAATCACATCTCCGCCACCGCTATGGCCGCGATGCTGAATCAGTTGTACGCGGCGCAGGACAAAATCCCCAACCTCAAGGGTGACGCCGCCTATTACTACTACCGTGCCATGGCCCGCGAAAGTGAGGGTAAGGACAAACAGGAACGCGTCCGCACCGGCGATCAGCAAATCAAAATCGCCGCGGCGCCTGGCGACCGCATGCTCGTCGTGGAAGGCCCGGCCAACCGCATTGATGAGATCGAACAACTGATCAAAACCATGGACAAGGAAGACGGTCCCGCGCTTCAGGAAGTGCGCACGTATAACCTGTCGCGCTCGAACGCCGTCGAACTGGCCAGTTCGCTGACCAAACTGTTCGCGCCGGACAAACCCGCGAACAATGCAACGACCCCCAGCGCGGAAATCCCCCCGCGCTTTGAAGCCGACTCCGGTTCCAACCAGTTGCTGGTCTACGCCACCGCCGCGCAGTACGAAGCGATCGATAAAATCATCAAGGAAGTCGAAACCAAGACCGTCCTCGCCACGCAAACCAAAACGTTCCGTCTCAAGCATGCGCGGGCCGAGGAAGTAATCCTTGTGTTGCAACCGATCCTGCTGGACACGCCCACCACTGCGCGCGGCCAAGCAACCGCGGCTGCCAGCAAGGAACCCTCGAAGGTCCGCATTGCCGCGTTGTCCGCAACGAACGACATCATCGTGCAAGGTCCTGCCGACACCTTGTTGCTCGCGGAACAACTGATTAAAACGTTCGACGACCCGGAAGCGATGCAGAACGCCGTGCTTCAGGTCGTTCACCTGAAAAACGCGCAGGCCGCGAGCCTCGCCCAAGCGGTCACCGCCGTACTCGAAGCCAAGGCGTCGCGCACTGTTGCGGCTGCCGGCAACAACGGCAAGCCCGTCGAAACGGTCACCATCTCCGCCGAACCCAACAGCAACAGTGTGTTGGTGCGCGGCCCGAGTGATCAAGTCACCGCGGCTGTCGAAATCATCAAACGACTCGACGATGAAAGCACTGGCGGCACCACGCAGATGAAGGTGTACCGTCTCAAAGAAGGCAACGCCGCATCGCTTGCCAAGTCATTTGAAACCCTTTTCCAAAGCATTATCGCCCAGCACGCCAAGCGGCAGGAAGGGATCACCCCGCCGCCGTTCAGTGTCGCCGCCGACGAACCGACCAACACGCTGGTCGTGTCGACCACGCCGGGCTACTTCACACTGGTTGAAGATCTGATTGAGCAACTCGATCAAAAACCGCAGCGCAACAAGCGCGATGCCGAATACTTCTGGCTCGCCAACGCCGACTCTTTTGACGTGGCGATGCAACTGGACAGCATGTTCGCCGACCGCCAAGGCGATCAGAAACCGGTCATCCAGTCCGACCTTTATTCCAACGCGATCACCGTCATCGCCCTGCCTGACGACCTCAAAGCGATCGGCGAAATCGTCGCGAAGATTGACGACGCCAAGGAAAAGGAAAACAACTCCGTTCAGGTGCGCTACGTCCCGCTTAAAGCGCCGGTTAAAGCGACAAAGCTCGCCGAAGCCTTGAAGAAGATTTACGAGCAAACCAGCGATGGCAAGGTCATCATCACGGACAAGATTCCGACGGAACAACAGAAGGCTCCTGAAAAGAAAAACGGCGCGCCGGGCAACGCAGGCAAGGCCGGGCCGGCCGCCCGTTCCTCCGACGAGCCCATGGACATGGAAACGTTAGCGATCGAAATCGCCGCGGCGAACGTGGGTGATGTCGACGTGCAGTTTGTCGCGGCCGAAGCTGCGGACACGGCCAAGAGCGATGAGAAAGGCGCCGCGCGCAAACCCACCGTTCCCGATCTTTCCAACCTGCCCGCCGGCACGGATGTGAAAACCGTGGAAGTGCCCGTCGGCAAGGACGGCAAAGTGCCGGACGTCACCATCGCCGTCGATGAAGCGACCAACTCGCTGATCATCTCCGGCACCCGCGCCCAACTTGACGAACTTGAATTGCTTATCGCGCAACTGTCCGGCGAAGACGTGACTGGCGAGAACCTCGACTTCCGCGTGTATCCCGTGCGGCATGGCGACCCACAGGTCATCACGCAGATTCTCAACAGCCTGTTCAACCCGCGCGCCCTGCAACAGCAGAACCAGCGAAACAACAACGGCAACCAGGTCCAGCAACTGCAACAGCAGATTTTCCAGATGCAGCAAAACATGATGCAGCGCATGGGCCAGTTTGTGCCCGGCGGGGACAACAGCGGCGACAACGGCCGAGGCCAGCGTGGCAACCGGAATAACCAACAAGGCGGCAACAACAACCAGCGCAGCGGACGCAACGCCCAGCAACAGCAGCAACAACCCACCGTCGCCATCGTGGCCGACCGGCGCACCAGCCGCATCATCGCCCGCGGCAAACCAGCGGACCTCGATCTGATCGGCGAAGTCATCAACCAACTCGACACTTCCACCACATTGGCCAGCGAGGTGCGGCTGTTCCAGTTGAAAAACACCAACGCGACACAGGTGTCCGCCAACCTGCGTGATATGTTTACGCCGCGCACCACGGGCAACACGAGCAACCCCGTATTGATCATGTCAAAACTTCAGCAGAAGTTGAAAGATGAAGGCATCAACGTGGAAGCGGTCGACATGAGTTCGATCATCAACATCGGCGCCAATGAACAGACGAATACGATCATCGTCGCCGCGCCGGGCGCCGCGATGCAGATCATCGGCGAGGTGGTCGAGGAGATTGACCAGGCGGCCACCAACGTCGCCATGCCTTCGGTGCGGCTGTACCCGGTGAAGAACGCCGATCTGGCGACCATCGTCGCCAACTTGCAACAGGTGTTCGCCCCGATGATGCAGACCCGCGGCGCCGGCTCCACGCAAGGCGTGGGCAAACTGGTCATCACCGCTGACGCGTCGACAAACAATGTCATCGTCTCGGCGTCACCCGAACAACACGACATGATTGCCACGATCATCAAGGAGATGGACAAGGTCGAGCCGGGCGAGGAACTGATTGTCAAGGTTTACAAGGTGCAGAACGCCGACGCGGACAGCGTGGCGAACACGCTCAGTGAAACACTGATGGGCGGCACACAAGGTCAGCGCGTCAATCGCCGTGTGTTGCAGTTCATGCGTGGTCCGACCGCGCAGGGCGGCGCGGTCAGCAACACGTCGACGCCGCCGATGCGGATCACGGCCGACGGTTCGAGCAACTCGCTGGTCGTCCGCGCCACCAAGGCCGAGCACGAAGAGATTGAAAAACTGCTCAAGCAGATCGACGTCGCAGTGGCGAGCAGCCAGCCGATCCAGATCATCGCGATGAAGCACGCCAACGCCGAGCGCGTCGCGGAAGTGCTGACGCGCGTGTTTGACGCCGGCAACACCCGTTCGCAAAACAACTTCGCCAACCTGCGGCTGAACCGGTTCAACCCGAATCCGGCGAGCAATTCCATTCTGATTGAAGGCGACAACGACTCGCGCATGTTGATGGTGCGCGCTGATGCGGAAACGTTCAAGAAGGTCAAAGACCTGGCGGAGCAGATGGACGTCGCCAGCCCGCGCGGCATGTTGACCCAGCGCATTATTGAATTGAAAAACGCGCAGGCGTCCAGCGTGGCGGCGGCGTTGACCCAATCGTTCGCGCAGCCGCGCACCATCGGCAACATCCAAGCCGGCAACAACACCCGCCCGCAGGATGAAAACGAACGTGTGATCATCGTCGCCGAGCAACTGGCCAACGCGCTGATCGTGACAGCGAATGAAGAGAACCACAAGAAGGTGGCATCGCTGGTGGAACAACTCGACGCCGACAAAGCCGGCGGTATGACCCGCCAGTTCCTCGTGTTGGAAAACGTCGAAGCATTGCAACTGTCGCAGGCGCTGGCGCGCATCGCCGGCAACGGGCAAAGCATCGGCAACTTCGGCTCGCGGGTCGGCCGGCAAAACCCCGGCAACCAGGGCGGCGCCGGGCAGACCGTTGTCTCCGCCGACACCAGTTCCAACGCGTTGATTTTCAGCGGCCCGTCGAAGGAAGTCGAAAGCCTGATGAAGATGGCCAAGGATCTCGACGTCGCCAAGACCGACTTCGACACCGGTATCAAGATTCTGCCGATCAAGAACGGCGACGCCGTCGAAATGGCGTCCACCATTCGCAGCCTGTTCAACCAGACGTTGCTCTCCCGCGGCGGAGACCTTGGGCCGGGCACCACCACCTTCGCCATTTCTGCTGACGAACGCGCCAACGCGCTGATTATCGTGGGCGATAGCGATATGCAGACGCAGATTCAGTTCGCAGTCAATCACCTTGAACTATTATCGCCGGAAAAAGGCAAACTGCGGGTCATTCCACTCCAGCACGCCGACCCCAACGAACTGCAACGCGCAATTTATGAAATCTATGGCGGCAACCCGCCGGTATCGGCACAACCTGCCGGCAATCAAGGTGGCAACTTCAACAACAATGGCGGGAATCAGGGCGGGAATTTCAACCGCGGCAACACCCAACCCAATCGAAGCAACAACAACCAAGGCGGTAACTTCAACCGCGGCAATCAAGGCGGGAACCAAAACAACCGCGGCAATTTCAATCGCGGCGGCGGCAACCAGCCGCGGCGCGGTTCAATGGACGACACCACCACACGAACGACCCGCGCCACCGGCCGCGTTAACGCTACCCCCCTGCCCGGTCAGCGCGCGATTCTTGTCAACTCCAACGATGTGGACTTTGAAGACATCCGCAAACTCGCAGAAGCAATGGACAAAGCCGCCGAGGCGAAGAAACGGCAAACGAAAGTCGTGATTCTCAAAAACGCGGACAACTCCCGCATCGCCGCATCGCTGACCCAGATGTACAGCGCCGCCGCCCGTAGCTCGGTCGAGGAAGACCGCGTCGTACTCACCGCACTAGCCGGCACTAACGCTCTGGTCATCGCCGCAGTCAAGGACAAGATTCCCGAGGTCGAAGCGTTGATCTCGCAGCTCGACAACAAGAGCGTTTCACCACAGCTTGAGTTCCGTGTCTATCCGATCAAGAACGCTTCGCCGACGAAGATTCTGCCGCTGTTGCAACAGATGCTCGCGAAGGTGGAAGCCGTGCGGCAGGACAATTCGCTCGACGTACAAGCTGATGAACGTACGCGCACGATCATCGTCACCGCCAAGTCGGATGTGTTTGATCAGGTTGGCAAAGTGATCGAACTGCTGGACAAAGCCCCGGCGCACGAAGCGGCGGAGATCATGGTCGTGCAACTCAAACGCGCTGACTCAACGCGACTGGCGACCGTGCTCGCCGACATGCTTCGCCCGACCGCGGAAGGCCAGGTCACCCCCGAAGCCCGCGCGCTCCAAGAGCAGGTGCGCAAGCTGAACATCCGCGGCGATGACGGCAAGAAGAAGATCGAACTCGATCTGACCAAACCGATCAAGATCACCGCCGATCCGATTCAGCCCGGCGAACAAGGCGGCAATGCGTTGATTCTTTCTTCGACGGCGGAGAACCTGCAAGGCCTCGCCGCGCTGGTGAAGATGATGGACCAGGTGCCGCTAACCGACGCGGTGAACGTGAAGCTGGTGCAATTGGAAAACGCGGACGCCGGCACGGTTGCCGAAACGCTGACCACGATCTTTGAAGAAGGCCAGAAACTCGCCGGCAAAGCAGGCACGAGCACTGAAGGCAAAGCTGAGCCCAAGGAAGAAACCGGAAAGGCGCTGGTCAATCCTTTAAACGTCGCTATCGACGCGCGGACGAACACGTTGATTCTCTCCGGCCGCGAAGAAACCTTGTTGCTTGCGCAGAAAGTCGCCACCGACCTCGACAAGGAAACCGGCAAGTTCGTCACGGAAGTTCGTTTGTTCACCCTGCGACACGCCGAGGCGACAAGCCTTATGCCGCTGCTCACTTCTGTGTTCGGCGAGTCTGAAGCGACCGGTGGCAGCGCCGCCCTTCGCACGCAGGTTTCGCGTTTGAAGACTGTGCTCGACAAACAGGATCCACGTGAGTCCAAGACGCCGAAGATTCGCCCCGCGCTGACCATTCAGGCCGACGAAGCCACGCAGACGCTCGTCGTCGCGGCGCCGACCGATGTCATGCCGCTGATTGAAGACGTGATCAAAACATTGGACGTCCCCGGCGCCGGCGCAGGCAACCTCGTGCGGATTCTGCCGCTGGAAAATGCTGACGCCACGCGAATTAAGACTGTTATCGACTCGCTTTACACCGGCGACAACGCCGCCAACCTGCGCGATGTCGACAAACCCGTCATCTCCGTTGACACACGCACCAACGCGCTGGTGTTCTCCGCCAGCGAGAAGACGTTCATGGTCATCACCGCGCTGATGAAACAACTCGACCGCAAGCAACCGATCGAGTTGAAGGAACTTCGCCTGGTCAAATTAAAGAACGCCGAAGCGACTGCACTCGCGCCCGTGCTTCAAAAAGCGATGGACGAGCGAGTACAACATCAGGAAAGTCTTGGCGTCAAAGACGCCGAGGCGTTGCGCGTGCTGGTCGAAGCTGACGCACGCAGCAACAGCCTGATCATCGGCGGCTCGAACGAAGGCTACAAACTTGTGCAGTCACTGGCGCAACAGTTGGATGACGCCGGCCCCGCGTTGACCGGACAGATTCAGATTTTCCCGCTCAAAGAAGCCAACGCCGGTACGCTTAGCATCACGCTGCAACAGTTGTTCGATCAGCGTTACGCGGCCGCGGCAACGCCGGACGTTCAAAACCAGAAGCCGACCATCCTGCCCGACCTGCGTACCAACAGTCTGCTCGTGGCATCCAACGCCGACGACAGCAAGGTGCTCAGCGGTCTGCTGACCAAGATGGATGTGAAGCTCACCGATCCGGCTGTCGGCATTTACGTCGTCGGCATGAAACACAACGACTCCGGCGTGGTCGGCCCTGCGGTGCAACGCCTGTTCCAGGCGCGCCTGCAAGCCAACACCGTGCAAGGCACGACACCTGCCCCGCAGGATCAGGTCACCATCGAAACCGACTCGCTTTCCAACGCGTTGATCATTTCCGCGAGCAAGGAAAATTACTCGCTGATTGAAACACTGCTGAGCAAGGTTGACATTGAACCGCCGGCCGAAACCGGTGTGGTTCGCATGTACGCGCTGGCCAATTCCGATGCTACCCGCGTCGGCGAATTGCTCAAGGGTCTGGTCGAAGAAGGGCTTTACAAACCCGGCGCCGCATCGGCGACGGCGCAGCAAAACCAGGCTGTCATCGCCCGCGAGAAAATCGCTGTCGGCATCGACACGCGCACCAATGTATTGATCGTCTCGGCGAGCAAGGAAAACTTCGCCGTTATCGAAGAGATCATCAAGAAGATCGATTCCGGTGAAGACTTCGGCGTGCTCGGCGACATCCGCATGTTTGCGCTGAACAATGCCGACGCCACGCGATTAGCGCCCACGCTGCAATCCTTCTTCGACGCCAAGCGTGCGGCGGAGACGGCGGTCGGCGGATCGGCGGCGGCGCGGGCGCTCAACGTGAGCATCACGCCCGACGCCCGGACCAACACCCTGCTCGTCGCCGGCAGCAAAGAAAGCTTTGCAGCCGTGCAGGAAATGATCGGCAAACTCGACGTCGCGCAAGTCAAGCCGGCGAGCGAGTTCCGCGTGTTTGAATTGAAGAGCGCAACGGCAGCGACGTTGCAACCCACACTCAGTGAACTGTTCAGCCAGCGTGTCGCCCGCGGTGAAACCAAAGACAACGTCACCGTGCTCGCCGATTCACGCACGAACTCTCTGATCGTCGGCGCGTCCGGCGAGGACATGATCATGGTCGACGCCCTGATCGGCAAGCTTGACTCCAAGCCCAGCCGCAACGATTCCACGTTGAAGATGTTCCCGTTGGCCAAGGGCGACGCCACTGAAGTCGCAGACACGTTGCGCAACCTGTGGACGTCACAAGGCGGCACGACGACCGGCAACAACGGTCAGGCCGGCGGCATCGGCATCAGTGTCGACACACGCCTCAACGCGATCGTGGTCTCGGCCGGCAAGGCGGACCTGACCCGCATCGAAGGTTTGATCCGTCAACTCGACAACAGCAAGCCGACGAAGGTCACCGAAATCCGCGTGTTCACTCTGCAACACGCTGACGCGGAAGAAATGTCGACACTGCTCAACTCCGTCCTGAGCAATCAGCAATCGAACAGCACGAACTCGGACAACTCCGGCAGGCAAACCATCCTGCAATTCATCAGCAAGGAAAACAACGGGCAAGAGTTTGTCGAACAGGCGATCAAGGAAGGCGTCATGATCGCACCTGATCGGCGAACCAATTCGTTGATCGTCTCCGCGCCGTTGGAATACATGCCGCTACTCAAGCGACTGGTCAACAGCCTGGACCTGACCAGCCCGCGCGAGGCTGAGATTCATGTGTACACCTTGCGGAACGCCGACGCCACACAGATGGCCGACGTGCTCGCCGCGCTGTTCCGCATGGAAGCCGTCGCCAACGGCGCGGGCGGGGCCAACGGTGACACCGACCGCGCCGTGCGCTACACGTTGATTTCGCGCAAGTTGGTTAACGCTGACGGCAAAGTTAGCGCGACCAACGCATCGGCGACCATCGGTACGGCCGAGCAGGACGCGCTGTCGCTGACCGTCGACACGCGCACCAACGCGCTGCTCATCGGCGGGGATCCCACGCAAGTCGCCCTCTGCCGACAGATCATCGAGGAACTGGACGAAAGTCCGGCCCAGGAACGCAAAACCGAGGTCTACCGGCTTCGCAACGGCCAGGCGCCGGACATCGAATCGGCGCTTCGGGCATTTCTCGATCAGGAACGTCAACGTCTCACACAGGCGCTGGGCGAAGACCGACTTGGCGCCGCGCAGCGGTTGCTCGAACGCGAGGTGTCGCTGGTTGCCGAGCCGACGTCCAATACGATTCTGCTCTCGGCCAGCCCGCGTTATTTCCCAGTCATCGAAGGGATGATCAAGAAACTGGACGAAGCCAAGCCGCAGGTATTGATTCAAGTGCTGCTGGCGGAAGTCACGCTGGACGACAGCACGGACCTCGGGCTGGAATGGAATGCGACGGCCAAAGTTGCCGGCGCGGATGTCTCGGCCGGCACCGACTTCGGCATCGAACAGGCATTCAACCAATTCGGCGGGCTTGGCATTTCCGTCACCGGCGGCGACCTGAGTTTCTTCCTCCGCGCGTTGCAAAGCCAGGGCAAACTGGAAGTGCTCTCGCGTCCGCAAATCCTCGCCAGCGACAACCAGCCGGCCGACATCAACGTCGGCCAGCGCGTGCCGTTCGTCACCAACAGCCGTATCTCCGATCAGGGCAACGTGGTCAACACGATTGAATACCAAGACGTCGGCATTCTGTTGAACGTGACGGCGAGGCTCAGCGATGACGGCTTCATTCGGCTCGACGTCGCGCCGGAAATCAGTTCGCTCAGCACGTCGAGCGTGCAGGTGTCGGAAGCGGTGAACGCCCCGATCATCAACAACCGTTCCGCCGCGACGACGATCTCCGTACAGGACGGGCACACCATCGTGCTCGGTGGTTTGATCACGACAACCGATGAAGAACGCGTGAACAAGGTGCCGCTGCTGGGCGATCTGCCTTGGGTCGGCGAAGCGTTCAAGAGCACCTCGAAGCGAAAGGAGCGGACCGAGCTGCTGATCATTCTCACCCCTCGCGTCATTCGCACGGCTGAAGATGCGGACAAGATGACCAAAGAACAGCAACGTCAATCCGAGATGCTCAAGAAGCTCGGCCTCGAACGGGATGCCGACGATTTCGTCAAGCCGCTCAACGGTAACGGACCGCTTCGCGTACCGGATGATCAACCGAAAAACGGCGGCAACGGCAATGGCAAGGACGGAAGCATCAACCTGCCCGCCGACCGAAGCAGGTCGCAAACCCAGCGTGGCAACGCAACCGGACCGCTGGTGACCACTGTGGATGGGACCGGCCCGTCCACCCGACCGCTGGCGCCACCGCCGCCGCAACGCCCGGTGATTCAGGTTATCGACTGACCGCAACGCGCCGACATAGGCCGTTTCACTGCCTTTCAAGACGCCGGTATCGACCGGCGTCTTTTTTTGCGCGCGGCTTAAACCCTTCAACTGTCACAGATGGACCAGACCTTAACCGGCAGGCCGAATCCGCCGATGTTTTCATGTGGAGGATCACCGATCGCGAAAGAGGAAATCGAATGCCTGATTCCAACGCCATGCCCACGCAACCGTCCCATGCTTCGACCGCCGACGACCATTCATCCGGCGATGTGTTTCGTCAGATGATCGACCTGTGCTGGCGCGAACTGGAGGCGACAGCACAGGCGCTGGAATACGCGAGCGCACAGGGCGACGCCGACCGCGCTGCCGCCGCGGTGCTGGATATTCAGGCGATCGCCCTGCTGCACGGCATCGACGAGGTTGCCATCCTCGCCACGGAAGCCGAACACGCGACCGAATTGAACGACGACTGTCCGACCACCTGGCAGACGATGGCCCGCCGTCTGATCGATGCGTGCCGTCGCCCGCCGCATCCATCAGGCCAAGCTGCATGAGCGCACGCCAGACAGTGCTGATCGCGGATGACTCGCGATTGATTCATCGGATCATTCACACGAGGCTCGAAGACCTCGGCGTGAACTTGATCGATGCCTTCGACGGCACGTCGGCGCTGGCCATGATCCACGAACACCACCCGGACCTGGTCCTCATGGACATCGAACTGCCGGA
>JANQKH010000613.1 GCA_028281215.1 Phycisphaeraceae bacterium
CCGGCGGACCGCGCGAGATCATTTTCAAACACCGATTCGACACCGCCGGCACATCGACCGAGCCGTTGTTCGTGCAGGCGCGCGTTGACATCGAACCCGACCGCCTGCCCGGCGATGACTTTCGCACGCTTGTTGTACCGGTCGTATCCGAAGTGCCCGTTGTGTTCATCGATCAGGAAGGGGAAGATGAGAACCCCAGGCTTAGCCGGTTCGGGGATACCTATCGCCTGCGTGATGGCATGACGCACACGCAGGGCGAAAACGATCGGCCGTTCATTCACGCCCGCCATCTGCGCATCGAGCAAGTCACGCGCGAGGATTTGAAAGACGCGAGGCTCGTGGTGATGTCCGGTGTCGCTGCGCCCACGCCCGCCGCTGTCACCATTCTGCGCGAATACATGGAGCAGGGCGGCCAACTGTTGCTTGCGGCCGGCGGTGACTTCGATCCGGTCGACTGGCACACGATCGGTTGGCAGGACGGTTCGGGCATTCTCCCCGCGCCGTTGAGTGATCAACCGATCGGCAAAGTCCCGCCGCCCACCGCCGCACTCGGCGACAACACGCCGACCTTCCGCCTTGGCATCGATACGGTCAACATCCAAGCATTTGATCTGCAACTCGAAGACTCCGACAAGGAAATGCTGTTGTCGGATCCCATGTTTTTCAAGGCTGTGCGCGTCGACCCGAGTGAAGAGCAGGTGTTCATCAAAGCGCAGACCGATCGATTGACCAAGCGCCAGCAATGGCTCTCCGATTACGAAGCCAACCAGCGCCGCTGGACCGAAGCCGAACGCAGCCAGAGTTTGTCCGCAGCCGAACGTGCCAAGCGCGACGTCGACCTGCAAACCTACAAAACCATGTTTCCCAGTTGGCTCGGCTGGCAGAACGCCTGGGCCTCCGATGATGAGGAACTCGACATTGAGGAGCAGGTCAACCGCAGCCGATGGCGCGTGCTCGGCGAATACGACAACGGCGAAGCGTTCATCGTGCAGCGCACGATCGGCAAAGGCCGCGTCGTCATGATCACCACGGGTATCCACCCCCAATGGAACACAATGACCGCTGAGTTTGGCGGCGCGCTATTGGTCGATCAGATGGCGCGTTCCCTGCTCACACGTTCACTGCCGAACCGTTCCTTCGGCCCGCGCTCGACGCTGAACATACCCGTCGCATCGCAGTATCAGGCTTCCTCGTTTGAACTGGTGCAACCTGGTGGCGATGTGCTGCCGTTGAGCCCGCGCGTGGTTGGCGGCGACCGCTTCGAGTTACGCGTCAAGAGTCTCGGACGGCGCGGCGTGTACCACATCCACCGCCGCGAAACTGTTGATGGCAAGAATGAGACCGTGCCGTTTATGTCCTTTTCAATCAACGGCTCCGGCGCGGAGAGCGACCTGACCAACCTCACCGAAACGTCCTTTGATGATCGCGTCGGCGCCAAAAGTGTGCGCTGGGTCGATCTCGATCAGGACATTTCGCTCGAAGGCAAAACCATCATCGGCCACAACGCATGGAAGTGGATCATGGGCGCGGCGCTGTTGTGCTTGCTCGGTGAAATGGTGTTCCTGGCCTGGCCTCATGCCAAGCGCGAGGTCAACCCCGCCGACGAAGGGGGGCAGCCGTGACGCAGTGGCTCGGCCGATTGCTCGGCAAGGACAACCTTGAATCGATCGAAGACGTGTCGTTCAGCTTCACCGCGCCGTGGGCAGCGGAAAGCCCCGCGCTGGTTATTTTCGCCTGCGCCGCTGTCGTGTTGCTTAGCCTTTGGTTCTATATGCGCTTCCAGCGGGGTAGCAAACGCCGCACTTTTCTCGCCGTAATGCGTTCGGTGTTGCTCGCCGGGCTGGTGTTAATCCTGGCCGAGCCGCACGCCAAGTGGGAGTTGAAAACCAATCCCAAACCTCTGCTGCTGGTGTTGTTCGACGGTACGGAGTCGATGGAGTTTGAAGACAGCCTTCCCGCCGAGACCATCGCCGAACTCGGCAAGGTGATCAAGGACGACGCCGGCAACCCAATCAATGACATGGCCGGTATGAGCCGCGTTGAACTGTTGAGGCGACTGCTCAAGAATGAAAGTGTGCCGGTTTTTCGGCAATTGGCCGATAAGTTCCGCATCCGTGCGTACGTGATGGATCATCTGGACCAGGTGCGCGAAATCGCAGTAGACGATGAGAGCGCTGATCCTGAAAAACGAGCTGACAGCATCGACCCCGACCGCATCGCCGACCAACTCACCACCGGCGGCACAGCCACCAGCCTCGACGCCGCGCTGGACGATCTGGCGCGCCGTCATCGTCGGCAGGTGGCGGGCGTCGTCGTATTCAGCGACTTTGATGACAACGCCGGCGGTGATCCTGTCGCCGCGGCGGAACGACTGAAAGCGCCGCTCTACAACGTCGGCCTCGGCCCACGGCAGGTCGCCGACCTTTCCGTCGAAGTGCAGTCCGACCTCGTGATGAAGAAGGGCGAGGAGACCACCGTCGATGTCCACCTGCGCCAGACCGCGCTCACCGGTCGCGTCGTTCGCGTGCAATTGTTCGGCCGACGCCTCGGCACGCGCGTGGACGGCGGGGAAACCGACCCCGTCCCCATCGCATCGCCGCGCAGCGTGGAACTCAACAGCAATCTCGTCACGGTCACCATTCCCTACAAGCCTGACGTTGCGGGCGAATACAAAATTATTGCGAAGGTCGAAGCGTTCGACGATGAAGTGGTCGAGGAAAACAACGAAGATGACCGCGACGTCACCATCCATGACGAAGCGCTCAAACTGCTTTTCGTCGAATACGAACCGACGTGGGAATGGCGGTTCGTCAAAGAAGTGTTCTATCGCGACAAACTCATCGGCCGCGAAGGCTTCCGCACGTTTCTCCGATCAGCCGACTTCAAGGTCCGGCGCACCAACGAGGTCTACCTCGAAACGCTCGTTCGTCCGCGCAACGAGTTCTTTGCGTATGACGTCATCTTCCTCAGCGATGTGCCGCCGGAAGTGTTGTCTGATCACTTTCAGGAAATGTTGCGCGAATACGTTGGTGAGTTCGGCGGCGGTCTCGTTGTCATCGCCGGTCCGCGTTTCGGGCCGTCCGCGCTGGCTGACACCAAGATCGCCGACATGCTGCCCGTGGTCATTGACTCTGCCTCCGTTCGCCGCGACGCGGAATACACGTTGCAGTTCACGCCCAAAGCCGCGAACTACGGCTTCATGAATCTCGGCGCGGACGGCGACGCCAATGAAAGCCGGTCGGCCTGGCAGAACATGGGCAAACTGCCGTGGTACCAGCCGGTACAAAGCGTCGACCCGCGCGCCGATGTGCTCGCCGTGCATCCGAACGAGCGCTGCATCGACGGCGAAACGTTGCAACCGATCATCGCCGCGCGAAAGTACAACAAAGGTGAAGTGATCTACCTCGGCACCAACGAGTTCTGGCGCCTGCGCCGCAAGCACGGCGAACGTTACTACCGCCGCTTCTGGGGACAGATGATGGCGCGGTTGGGACTCAGCCGGTCGCAAGGCATGCAGAAACGTTTTCAGGTCGACACCGACCGCGACCGCTATGAAGCCGGCGACCGTGTTCGCCTCATCGTTGAAGCTTATGACGGCAATTTCGAAAACCTCGAACAGGACCGCCTCGAAGCCCGGCTGGTCAGCCGCGACGACAACGGCGAATCGGTCACCACGCAGGTCACCGTGCCCCGCCGCGACAGCAGTTTTTACGAAGCGATCGTCCCGGTTTATGCCTCGGGCAAACACCAGTTGTTCGTGCGCGATCCGGTGACCAACGAAGAGAAGGAAATGAGTTTCGACGTCACGCCGCTCAGTCTGGAACACCGCAACGCCGTCCGCAATTTCG
>JANQKH010000624.1 GCA_028281215.1 Phycisphaeraceae bacterium
TCGGCGGACCATTGGACGATGCCGACCATCGGCTCCAACACTATCGCGAAGTGTTCGACCGCGAGTTGGCAAAGTTCCCCGAACAGTTCGCGCAAGCTGTTTCGATGGACGCGGATTGATCAACGGCTGTTCGATGCCGCACTCATTCAGAAAGGTCGGCGTCGTCCAAAAGATCACGCGGCACAAACAGGCGCATGGTTTGTTGCCGCGGACGCACGATGACATGCTGAGCCGTGATCCCCTGCTTCACGGACTCATCTGACAACATGTAGAGCAATGCATCGTCTTCAACGTTTTGATCCGACTGATGATCCGCGAGGAAGCGACACAGCGCGTCGTATCGGCCGCAAGTTGACTCGTAAAACTCATGCTTCGTATGCGTGCCCGCTTCATAGAGTTTGCGATAGTCGTTGGTTGTGACAAGCGGTTCGTCGCCGACCGGCCGGCGCAAGGCGTGCTTGCGAGCCGACCGTTCCACCACGACGCGCTGGTGGTTTTCCGTGCCGACCACCGTGAGCAGCGCCCCGACCGTGAATCGCTGATGGGCGAGCATGTCGACGGCATGGTCGAAGTCGCGGGCGGGTTCGATCACACGGCGCAAGTGCAGTAGCACGGGATAGCCAAGCCGATCAGGTCGATCCGGGCCGCTCACGGCATTCAATGCGAAGGCGAATCCATTCGAGGACAAACCGGTCACCACGCCGATCGTGCCCGGCCAACTCGCCGAGGCAAACTCCAGTTGCCCTTTGCGTTTGAACTGAAGGATGTACGTTCCCTGCGCGAGCAGCCGCTCCGGAAACCAATCCATGTTCCGCGCCAGCACGGGGCCGTCTTTCGTCGCCAGCGCGACCGTTGAACAGCCGATCATCGCAAGCATCAGGTCGTAGGAAATATTCGCCAGCATGACGTGCCGCCAGTCGGCGCCAACACGATTGGCCAGTGCCTTAACTTCCTTGTGAAACCGATTGGCGGTGCGCCAGCGCGCGAGCGTTGCAACCTTCATTGCCTGCTGTGGAATCTCCGCCATTACCGCGGCAAGCAACTTCTGACCGGCGGCGAGCGGCGCGCCTTCAAACGCATCAAACCGCTGCGCCATCGGCGTATCCAGATCGACTTCAAGCGTGTCGCGTTCCACCCAGGGCGTCATGGTGTGCTCCGATGAAGGAGCGAAGTCTAGCCCGTATGTCAGTTGAAACCAATTGAGTGACGGCGGCATCCAAGGGCGTGAGACCGGCGTCAAGCCTGCTTGCCGGTCAGGCCGTAGCGGCCTAGAATCGCGTCTTTCCCAAGGACAGACGCCCAGCCGAAAAGGAGCCAACGATGGCCAGCGAAGCAGTTCACGAATTCACGGATGACAATTTCGACGCCGAGGTGCTCCAAGCCGACACCCCCGTCCTGGTCGACTTCTGGGCCGAATGGTGCATGCCCTGCCGCATGATCGCCCCACACATCGACCAATTGGCCGAGGAATTCCAAGGCAAGGTCAAGGTCGGCAAACTCGACGTCGCGGACAATCAGGAAGTCGCCGTCAAGTTCGGCGTGAGCAACATCCCCGCGATCCTGGTGTTCAAAGACGGCAACGTGGTGGCGCAGCATGTGGGCGCACTGAATTCCGCCGACGCCATTGCCGAGCGATTGAATTTGACGGAAGTGTCCGCTTGAAGTGGCAGGTTGCAGGAGTCAAAACCATGAACACAGAAGTGATCCCGTTGACTGACGAGTCCTTTGAACAGGAAGTCGTCGCCTGTGACCAGCCCGTTTTGGTGGACTTCTATACACCGGATTGTGCTCCTTGCCGACAGATCGCTCCTGTGATCGACCAGTTGAGTATTGAACTCAAGGGACAGGTCAAGGTGTGCAAGATCAATGCCGGAGACAACATGCGTTCCGCGATGCGATTCGGTATTACGGTCGTTCCAACCATGATCATTTTTGTGGACGGCACGCCTCGTGCGAGTGTCACCGGATTCCAGAAAAAAGACCGGCTGCTCGCCGAAATTTCACGTGTCGCCGGCTGAGTATTCCATGGCACTGACCTTTCAACACAAACAACTGGCCAACGGACTGACAGTCATCGCCGAATGCAACGATGACGCCCACACGTCAGCCGTTGGTTATTTTGTGAAGACCGGCACGCGCGACGAAGACAAGCCGCTCATGGGCGTCAGCCATTTCCTCGAACACATGATGTTCAAGGGCACGGCCCGGCGATCAGCGGACGATGTCAACCGCGAGTTCGATGAAATCGGCGCCAACTACAACGCATTCACCAGCCATGAAATGACCGTCTACTTCGCGCAGGTGTTGCCCGAATACCTGCCCCGCGCGATTGACCTGCTCGGCGACATGCTTCGCCCTGCCCTTCGGCAAGATGATTTCGACATGGAGAAGCAGGTCATCATCGAAGAAATCGGAATGTACGACGATCGTCCGATGTGGCGGCTGCACGACACACTGCTCGAAGAATATTTCGCTGAACACCCGCTCAGCTACCGCGTGCTGGGCACGAAGGATTCGGTTTCCGACCTGACGGCACAACAGATGCGTGGCTATTTCGAGCAACGATACAGCCCGGACAACATTACCGTTTCCGCCGCCGGCCGGATTGACTTTGATCAGTTGGTTGACGATGTGGAGCGCATCGCCGGTCACTGGACACCGACCGGTGCGGCGCGATCGTACACCGCGCCGCAGCCGGCGCCACACGATCGCAAACTCGTCGACCCCAAGGTCAACCGCCACTACATCGCCATGATGTGCCCGGCTCCCAGTGCGCAGGACGAACGGCGGTACGTTTCCAAGGTGCTCACCGATGTGCTCGGCGATTCGGAGGGCTCGCGTTTGTATTGGGCGTTGGTTGATCCGGGGCTTGCGGATGAAGCCGACCTTTCATTCCTGCCTTATGATCAGGCTGGCGCTTACTTCGCCTATGCGTCGTGCGATCCCAAGCGTGCCGATCAGGTTGAAACCATGTTGCTGGAAACGATCGACCAGTTTGTGGACAACGTGGAAGCCGATGAAATCGAACGCGCCAAGAACAAGGTGGCGACGTCCGCCACCTTGAGCGGTGAAAACCCCGGCGGACGCATGCGCGGCCTCGGCGGACAATGGACCTACCTCGGCGAATACCGATCCTTGGCCGAAGAACTCGAGCAAATCATGGCGGTCACCGTGGACGACGTGAAACAGTTGATCCACGACATGCCGTTTCAACCTCGTACGATCGTTCGCATGGGGCCGGGTTGATCACGAGTACGAAAACCACGTAGCAGGAAGCGAGGAGTTTAAACGCCAATCATCCTCTCCTGCATTTGTGGTTTCCTGATAGAAACTCCCCTGCTTGTCCCTGCAACCGATCACCTCTACAGTCCTCGCACATGCATGCCATTCCGGACATTCTGGCGGACCTGCGCGACGGCAAAATGGTCGTGCTCGTGGACGATGAAAGCCGTGAAAACGAAGGCGACATCGGTTGCGCCGCACAGTTCATCGACGACGCGAAGATCAACTTCATGCTCCGCGAAGGCCGCGGCATGTTGTTTGTCGCGCTGTCCGGCGACGTGTGTGACCGGCTCGACCTTCAGCCGCAATCCGCCGTGAACACCACTCAGAATCGCACAGCGTACACCATCAGCGTTGACGGCCACGAGCGCCACGGCATCTCGACCGGCGTCAGCGCCAACGACCGCGCGACAACCATTCGCCTTCTCGCCGACGATCACACACGTCCGGATGATCTGGCGCGACCGGGGCACATTCAACCAATCCGTGCCCGCGACGGAGGCACGCTGGTTCGTGCGGGTCATACCGAGGGGTTCGTCGACCTGTGCCGCCTCGCAGGCCTTCGCCCTGCCGCCGCTGCGATTGAGTTAATGAACGAAGACGGCACCATGGCGCGGCTGCCCGATCTAGAAAAAGTGTGCGACCGGCACGACCTGAAAATGTGCAGCGTCGCCGACATTATCGATTACCGCATGCAGCGCGAAAAGCTGATCGAGCGCATCGAAACCGCGCCGTTCGAGAACGAATTCGGGAAGTTCACGTTGATCGCCTATTCCAGCGTGGTCGACTCCCTCCCGCACGTGGCGCTGGTGTGCGGCGAACTCGGTAAACTCGACGCCACCGGTCAACCGATCGAGATCAATCAGCCCGTCACCGTGCGCATGCACAGCCAGAACCTGTTGGGTGACGTATTCCACGACTGTCGGCAACCGTCGCACGAGTTGCTGGCCGCCTCCATGCAGGCGATCCAATCGCAGGGCAGCGGCGCGATCGTCTACCTGCGGCACGAACAGATGGGCACCGGCCTGCTGCGACGATTGCAAACCCTGCAACGACCAGCGGACGTACCGACGCCGCCGCAGCGCGCGGCGGGTGAAGACGCCTACGGCATCGGCTCGCAAATCCTCCGTGACCTGGGCATTCGCAAACTCCGATTGCTGACCAATCATCCGCATCACCCCAAAGCACTGAGCGGGTTCGGCCTGGAGATCATCGAGTTTGTGCCGATGAACCCTTCGTGATCATTCACCCATCCGCACGATCACAAAACCCCTTCGTCACCAACGCGGTTATTCACTCAACGCGCTTTGTTCGCGTTGAATGACCTGATTCAGACGGGCGTATCCGATTAGGGAGAGGATCGCCAGCGCTGTCGTCACGAGAAACACGTGCACGCCGAACCCGGCATCTTCGTAGAGCGCCATGCCGATGAACGGTGCGGTCAATCCGCGCACGCCGGTGAGTGTGACGTGAATGCCCATGTAGACCGACGCGGCATGCCGGGCGGCGAAATCATTGTGTCCGAGGTGCCACGCCAGTGTTCCGCCGCCGCGTGAGATCCCCTGCCCGATGCGCTGGAAGAACAGAAACGGCAGCGATCCCAAGGCCACGCCGATCCAGTTCATCGATTGGTTGACGACCCAGAACACACTTTGCCGCGATCGAAACTGCACGATGTGGACGCGGTCCATGTACCGCGCCCAGACCTGCATCGAAAGGATCATCATCACCATCGGCACGGTGGAGTTGAACAACATACTGACCGTGTATTCGCCCTTTTTCATGTCGGCGGTGAGCACGTCAGCAATGATGTGAACGAGCACCACCTCGCCCATCATGTTCGCCATACCGCCGAGGTACTGCCACACGAGGTACCATCGAAAATGCCGGTCGTCACGGAGGACGGACATGACGGTCGCGCGCATCTCCGGCTGGCCGTTCGCCGTATGGTCGCCTCCTTCAGAATCCGGCCCCGAGCCTTGCCCATTGATCTTCTGCAACTCCGCCAGCGAAGGTGACTTTTCGTACTGAAGCAGTTGCTTCTCATGCCGCAATCGAATGCGTGAAAAGCTGAGCACGCCCACCATCGCGACAAACATGCTGCCGCCGTAAATCCAACCGAAGTAATGGCGGTCAATGTCGAGTAACGCCGACGCCGCCAACGGCGCCAGTGACATGATGATCGCGTTGACGGTCACCAGTTGTCCGGTGATCTGCGCGCGCAGGTGCCTGGGGTAGTTCATCCGCCAGACGACGCTGCGAATGGTGACGATGCCGGCTTGTAGGCAACGGGACTGCACGACCAGCAGCATGAGGTACCAGACTGTCATTTCATTGTCGGGCAGAAAACCAATCGCGCCGACGCAGATGGCCAGCGCCGCCTGAATTGCCACGAGCAACCGCACCTTTCGGCGGTTTCGCGCAAACGCCGACCACAGAAAGCTGGTCAGGTTCGCGAACATCGGCGCGGACATTAAGGTCGCGTACTGCATGTGCGTCAGGCCGAACGCCTTCAGTGCCAATGTTGAGACCACCGCCCCTTCCACCAACGACAGCGCAACCGGAAACGTGCACGCATTGACCATTTCGTGGTGGTAGCTCGGCCGGGTCATCAACGGCAACGACCGAGGCGAGAAGGATTGGATCAACCGACGCATCATGGATCAGACAACGTTGGGGGGGAAACCGCCAAGTGTAGCGAAAAGGTGGTCGGCCACTGCAATCGGATGCGCGCTGACCGCAAGGCGAACAGGAGCCCCTTCGTTATCCTGTGCCGATGTTTACCGTCCCGCCGGATGCCGAACCCGCTTTGTACATCATCTGCCTGTGCGCGGGGATGCTGATCGTCGGTTTGGGTAAGGTCGGCTTCGGCGCGGGCATCGGCATCGTGGTCATGCCCATTCTCATGTTCGCCGTTGACGGTGAACCGGCGCTGGGCATTCTGTTGCCCGCGCTGATTCTCGGCGACTTCATCGGCATCGGTGTCCATCGCCGGCACTTTGACTGGTCCCTGCTGCGATGGCTCCTCCCCGGCGCGGTCGCAGGCGTCGTCGTCGGCTACATCGCGCTGCATCTGCTGCAACAGCAAGGTGACGACGTTTTCACCGATGTGTTGTCCATCACCGTCGGTTCGATCTGCCTGCTCCTGATCACCTTACAGTGCTATCGCTTCGCCGGCGGTTCATTGCCGGATATTCCCAAGCATGCGGCGACCAGCTTCGTCATCGGCGCGGTCGAGTGTTTTGTCTCGGCACTCACCAACTCAGCCGGCGCGTTGATCATGGTTTATATGTTGCAACAGAAGTTGAGCAAACAGAAGTTCGTCGGCACGATGCTGCTCTTCTTCATGGCCGTGAATCTCCTGAAACTGCCGGCGTTCATTCAAAGCGAGGTGATCACCGGACAAACATTGAGCCACCTCGGTCCGTTTCTGCTGCTCGTGCCTGTTGGCGCCGTGATCGGCGCCTGGTTGAACAAACGCGTCGCCGACCGGGTATTTACCCTGATTCTTTACGCGATTGCTGCCGTCTCGGCCCTGCGGATGATCGTCAACGTGCTGAGTCCGGTAGAATGAACCGTCCACACTCTTCAACCACGGAGGTTCATCATGTTCGCCCGTTCCCTTTCCGCGATTGTTGTCGTCGCCCTCTTGTTCAGCCTCACCCTTGCCGCGCCGAATGAGGATCGTCCGAACGAATCGCCCGATGCCGTGACCCCACCGAAAACCAAGCCACCGGCCGAGCCCGCCAAGACCAACAACAAGGCGATCGACGGCTATCTTCGCGCGATCACCGATGCGGTGCAGGGCGGCAATGGTCGCTGGGGCATTGTGGTGGACGAAGTGCCCGTGCTGGTGGTGACGGATGAGAAGGCGGACCGGATGCGGATCATCACACCGGTCGCCGACGCCGCCAAACTGAAACCTGCCGACCTTCAGAAGATGATGGCCGCCAATTTTCACAGCGCACTCGACGCTCGCTACGCCATTTCCAACGGGCAGGTCTGGTCCGCCTACATCCATCCGTTGAGCCCGCTGACACAAGCCCAATTCAACAGTGGCATCAAACAGGTCGTCGCCTTGAAGAAGACTTACGGCACTACCTACTCCAGCCTGGAGATTGTCTTTGGCGGCGGCGATCAAAACGCCGAACCCAAACAACCCGATCCGGAAAAGGTTCCGTTCTAAACGAGGCGCAAAAAAAGACGACCCGGCCTGTGAAACCGGGTCGTCCGAAGATGGTCCGCCTCTCGTTGCATGAGGCGTTCAAGGGGAACGAAGTTAGAACAACAGTTGGAACTGAATGCGAACGAGGACTGTGTCATCCGTCAACGAATCGCCGCTGGCGAAGCCGAGTCCGTCGCCGTCCTGACTGTTGGTGAAGTCATTGCTGAAGCTGCTGAAATCATCTCCATCAAGGATCAGCACAACGTCAACCGTGAGCTTCGCATTGTGCTTCTTGAAGTAGACGTTACCACCGATGGTGAGCAACATCGCGTCGTCGTCGGTCAGCGCAGCTTGGTCGGAATCGATCCACTCAAAGCGAACGAACGGTTCGACTTTGTCGGGGATCACCATGTAACCGCCTTGGATCAACAGGCCGAGTTGATCGCCGTCGAATCGGCCGGAACCGGTGTCGGCGTCGTGGCTGTTACCCATAAGCGCGGCGAAGATGTTCAGACCGTTGGTTTCGACCGAACCGTCGATGGTCCAACCAAAGTAATTGGCCAGACCACTGCTGCTGCCGTTACCGTCATTCTTGGCGTCACCGGTCTGGTAGTGAACAGCGCCACCAACGAACAGGCCGAACGGCTCGCCGGACCAGGCGGCGAAGTCTTTCATCTGCTTGAGGTTGCCGGCCAAGGCCACGTCGATACGGGCCGTCACCGAAAGCTCAACTTCATCCGCACCGATGGTGGAGAACTCTTCATCGGCACCGTCGTTGAAAGACACCACGGCTTTGATGTTGTCCGCCGGGGTGATTTCAAGTTGAATCTGTTCGGAACGGTCGAGCGTGAAAAATTCGGTGACCGAGGATCGGTCCACAGCGAGTTGGCGCTTCGAGCTGGTCAGCTCTTCGCGAAGGAACGGCAGCTTGAACTTGCCGAACTTCAACTTCAGGCCGTCTGCCAGTTTGCGAGCGATGACGACGTCTTCCACTTCCACATCACCATTGCCGCGGTCACCCGCGAGGGTGATGTCGTATTCCCACTTGCCGCCGGCTTCGACGTGACCGGAGAAGTTCAGCTTGGTGCGGCGCACTTGGAAGCCATGGTCATCGGGATCGTCCGAAACAGCCGCGTCCTGGTTTTCGAAGTTACTGATCCAGCGGAATTGAATCTGACCGGCGAACTCAAGAAGGAAGCTGCCGTCGGCGCTGGCCAGGAAAAAGTGCTTGCCGTCGTGGCCGGCCACAGCACCGTCCGCCATCAAGCTTGCACGGGTGTCGGCGTCAGCCAGGACGTCCTGGACCAACGACTTGATTTCTTCGGCTCGACGTTCGTTGAGCCAGTTTCCATTCTTGTCACTTTCGAGTTCAGCGATACGGTTTTCCAAACGCTGAACGCGAGCTTCCCATTCGGCATCGGTCGCCGCATTGAGCTGCGACGCCATCACCATGGTCACCACAAGTGCCATGGTCCATTTAAGATTCCTGACCGTCATACGAGGACTCCTTTGCAAGTTAGGGGTGCGATATCCAGGAACGCCTGCGGACCTTGAGCGGGAAGTTATCGACGCCGATTAAGCTTGGCGCTTGATTCGGGTTAGGTTTTCAAGACTTGCATGAGCACAGCGCGAGCAACATTCGCTGCTCCTGCGCCGAACTGGTCATCTAACAGTGAAATGAAAAACGCACGCTCACCGGCGACGGGAGCGTGCGCTTGTTGATCTCATTTATTGATGGGCGTTTACAGCTTGAGTTTGGCGTACTCCGCCGCGATCGCTTCATATTGCTTTTGCACCGGCAGCAACGAAGCGGCGGCTGCGTTGGCGATGTCCCGCGCTGCTTTTGCGTCCGCCTCCGCCTGCTTGGCGGTGGTTTTGAGCGTTTCGATTCGCTTAGGCAGTGCGGCCGTGGCGGCGTTGTGCTTTTGAACATCGGCTTCCGCAGCGACCAGCGCGTCGTTGGCCTTCTTGACCAGCGCTGGTTGGGCGTCCACTTTCACCTTGGCCTGCACGACCATCGCGGCGGCATCTTTGGACGCCTGCTGTACAGATACCAGAGCCGTTTCCTTGGCCTTGCGATCGTTGGCCAGCGCGGCCTCAGCGGCTTTGAGTGAATTCAACGTCGACACTGCGTTGTCGGCCGATGCCTTGGCTGCCGCGGCAGCAGCGGCGAGTTCCTTTTGACCGGGCATTTTCGCAGCCAACTGCGACACCTTCGCCGCGTGCGCCTGCGCTGAAGTCACCGACGCCTGCGCCGAAGTGACCAATTGCTGCGCTGCCTGATGCGACGCCGCCGCACTGTCGCGGGCCGCAGTCGCCGCTTTGATGACCGATGCTTTTTCGGTCGCCTGTTTCTGTGCGGCGGTCAACGCTGTTTGGGCAGACGCCATCGCCGCCTGCGCTGACGCCACCTGTTTCTTGGCTGCATCCACCTTGGCTGCCAGCGTCTGCTTCGTCGCCGGCGCTTTCTTCAGCGCATCCTCGGCCGCCTCCAGTTCGTCCATTAGGTCGAACTCCGCATCGGACAACGCCAACGAATGCGCCAACTTCGCGCGGTAGTCCTGATTGACCTTGTCGAACGCGGAACGGGCCTTGATTACTTTGACATTCACCTGCGCCAACTGCCAACGCCGGATGCGGTGCTCGATCGACGCAAGGTGTGTTGCGGCGGCATCGACCGCCTGTTTGGCCTTGGCGTGAACGTCCGACGCCGCTTTGACTTTCGCCGCCATCGCGGGCATGGCTTTGGCGGCGGCGGCGGCTTGTGCCTTGGCCTGGGTTACGGCCGTGCCCGCCTGCTTCATCGCTGTGCCGGCGTCGGTGACAACTTTGGTCTTTGCGGCAACTTGCACTTCCATGGCCTTGACTTCAGCGGCCGCCTTCTCCGATGCGGTCTTCGCTGACGCGAGCGCGGTCGTCGCCTGCTTCGATGCCGTTTGCATGGCGGTCAACTGCGACTTTGAGGCGGCGACAGCCTGGTTCGCACGGGTAGCGGACTGCGCCAACATGGCGGCGGCGTCAGCCAGTGCCTTGTCGCCCGGCGCCATGTCGGCCGCTTTCTTTGCCGCCGCGACCGCTTCGGCCACGGCCTTCGCGGCAGCCTCTTTCTGAATGACATCATCCTGGGCCTTCTTGACGTCTGCGCCGGCCTGATTGAGCTTTTGCGTTGCGGCAGTTAACGCAGCGATAGCGGCCTTCGATTTGGCTTGCGAACCGACGAGCGCTTTTCGCGCGCCATCCAGTTCTCCCTGGGCCTTGACTTGCGCCTGCTTGGCGGCAGCGAGTTTTGCCTCGGCGGCTTTCAGCACCCCGGCGGAATCGTTGGCCTTCTTCTGTGCGGCTGCCATGGCGGTCTGCGCGGCAGACAACGCCTGGGCTTTGGCTTTCCAATCATTCGACGCCGCGGCGTGCTTGGCTTTGGCGGCTTCCGCTGCTTTGCGATCGGCTTCAATCCGCATCGCCAGCGTCGGCGGATTCGCCGCCAAATCACGCACGTGTTTGCCGTCGGCGCTCTCCCACACACGCACCAGGCCGGACCAGTCACCGCCGATGACGCGCTTCTGATCATGTGTGATCACCGCATGCAGCGCCAGTTCCGGCATTTTGGAGAACACACGCTGCTGACCGCCGTTGGCGTCCCACAGTTTGACCGTGCCGTCACGGCCGGACGTGACCCACCGATTGTCGTGTGCGGAATCGATGCTGGTAACACCGCCGCCGTGCGCGCCCCAGTTGCGCACACGTGTGCCGCCGTGCATTTCCCAGAGCATGACTTGGCCGTCTTCGCTGGCGGTGGCGACGATGTTGGAATCGTCGCGCCAGGCGATGTCGCTGATGCCCGCGCGATGACCTTTGAGGGTGTAGAAGATTCGGCCGGTGTGCGCCTCCCAAACGTGCACGCCGCCGTTACGGTCACCGGTTACCAGCAACACACCGTCGGGACTGAACGACACAGCGGTCACCCAATCGGTGTGTTTCTTGATGGTGTGGAGCAGAGAACCGTCGGAGGTGGAAAACAGCTTGACGAGTTTATTCGTGCCGCCGATGGCGACCTGCGTTTGATCGCCGGAAAGATCTGCGGCGATGACGGCATCGTATTCGTCGCCCACTTCGGTAACGCGCTTGCCGGACACCACGTCAAAAATGACCGCCTTGCCACTCTTGGCGCCGACGCCGCCGGCCACAAGCAACAGGCGCGCCGATCGACTGAACCGCGTCACGTAAGGAAAGCCTTCTTCAAAGGGAAGAATGCCGGCGGGCTCCATTGTGTCGGTGTTGTAAAGTAGTACCTGCTTCTGCCCACCGATGGCCACCAACGGCGCCCAGGGACTGGCGGACATCGCTGTAATGGCACCTGGTCGCTTCGCGTGAACGACCGGCTCCAGCAGAACATCTTGTGTGGGCATCGGCGGCGCGCCTTTGGGGCGTCCGACCGGTGCGTTGGCCAAACCCAGGTCGACCTTCGGTTTCTTGGCGACGATGGCTTTGGCGCCGGCGTTTTCGAGCAGGCCGCCGTCGATCCAATTCTTAATGATCGCCAACTCGGTATCGGGAAGCTTCGGCTTCTTCGGCGGCATGTGAGGCGTTTCGTCATGGTTGACCAGTTTCCACAGCCGGCTCTCACCACTGTTACCCGACGCGACCACGTCACCCCCACCGCCGCCTTGCAGAGTGGCGTGGAACGTGGACAGGTCGAGGTCACCCTTTTTCTGGTCGCCGTTGTGACAACTGAGACAATGATTGCGCAACAACGGCAGCACATGATCCTGGAAGTTGACTTTGTCAGCAGCCATCATCGGCGCCGACGTCATTGCGTAAACCACAAGGGCGCACCAGATCATCCAACTCTTCTTGGTCATGACATTCATTTGCTTTCCTCATTCCATTGGGGGATTGCAGCGCTTCCATGCGCCTGTTCAACCATTCATTCCGACACTTAGTGATTGAAAATGAATTCCTTGGTGTTCAGCAGCGCCCAGAAAACGTCTTCGAGCGCTTGTTGTTTGTTTTCCGCCGCGTCAATGTCTTTCATCAGCTTGTCGAGTTCACCCTTGGTGGGTTTACGGGACACACAGCGGACGTAAAGGTTTTCGATGATCTGCTGCGGCGTCTTCTTCTCGTCGAGCAAACGTTTGACCACACCGCCTTGCGGCACCTTGGCGTTCACCGTGCTGCCCAACATCAGGTGCAGCGCTTGCGAGAGGTTCGGCTCCATCACCACTTCGCAAGAACACACGGTTTCACGTGTGGCGCGACCGAAGGTGGTGAGGAAATAGGTATTGACGTTGCCATCGGCGATCTGCACCGCACGGGCGCCCAACGGAAGGCCGCGGAATTTGTTTTTCGTTTCGGTCACCTGCGAAATGACATCGAGCAACACCTCGGCTCGCGTGCGACGAATGGCGGATCGCGAGAAGTTGGTGGTGTCAAGCATGTTTGATTCGTTCACCTGTGTTGACAACTGGTAAGTGCGCGA
>JANQKH010000637.1 GCA_028281215.1 Phycisphaeraceae bacterium
GGCCGTTTTGAAGGGTGGTGCGGACCCGTTGCTTGCCTCCGTCGGTAACATTGGACGCGGCGGCCGCCAGCGCGGGAAAGATCGCCGTGGCCACCGCCACACCGAACACACCGAGCGGGAACTGGTACAGCCGTTGCGACCATTGCAGCGCCGCGACGGCGCCCTGGTTTTTGATCGGGTAGTCGAGCGTTTGACCCAGCAGGTGCAATTGTTCGGGGCCGCCCTGCTTCGGCGACAGGCCGAACGCGAGCATGCTGTCGAACAACGTGTTGATCTGAAATACCGCCAAGCCGACGACCATCGGCAGCATCATGAACAGCATACGTTTGAAGGCGGAACCGGCGCCTTTAAATCGCAGGGTGACCGATTCATACCGAATTACCGACAGCACAAGCCACAGCAGTTGCGCGAAACCGGCCACCAATACGCTACCCGCCACAATGGGCACGACATGGCGCACTGCTTCTTCCCCGCGCACACCGCTGGTGGCAAAGAACGTGCCGCCGATCATGATCACGTTCAGCAGGATTGGCGCGGCGGCCGGCGCACCGAATTTGCCGTGCACATGCAAAATGCCCCCGATCATCGCGACGAGGCAGATCATCGGCATGTAAGGCAGCATGAGCATCGTCAGTTCGATCGCCAGATGCGTATCCGACGACCACGACATGGACAGCATCCAACCGAGGATCAGTTCACCGACCAACGTCAGAGCACTGAGCACGATTACCATGAACGCCAAGCACATCGAGGCAAGTTTGCGCGCGGTCAGTTTGTCTTTTTGAACGAGGTCGGCATAGATGGGAATGAACGACGCGGTCAGCGCCCCTTCGCCAAACAGACGGCGGAACAGGTTGGGGATGACGAAACCAAGCGTAAAAGCGTCGGCCACGGCGCCGAGACCGAACACCGCGGCGAGCACGGCGTCGCGCGCCAAGCCGGTCAATCGCGAGACGAGGGTCAACACACTCACGGTCAGCGCGTTGCCGACGAATCGGCGTTCGTGCGCGTTGGCGGGTTGCGTGTCGCCGGCGACGCGAGTTTCTTCGTTCGATGCTGCGCCGGAGTCCGCGCTCGAATCAGACGGATCGTCCAATCCCTGACCAAGGCTGGCGATCACACGTCGCGCGGCAAGCCGATCACGCACCATCACCACGGTCGCCCAGACAATCATCGCCAGGCCGACGCCGAGTTCGTGCGCCAGCAGGTCGGCCGGCTCGTCACCACGATCAAAGAACGTCCCTTGCGCCCATTCGATGATGGGTCCGACGGCCGCAATGCCCAGCAGCGCGAGCGCGCGATTCGCCCAAATCCGGTGCATGCCGAGCGGTCGCGCCGCCAACAACACCCAAGGCATCGCGAAGGCGGCGACAAAGTGGCCGATGTGATCGCCCTTGACGCCAATCCATTCACCAACGGTGGAAAGATCCAAACCGCCGTTGCGAAAACCCGTGACAAACAACCCCATACCCGCCAACGGCACAAGCAACACCAACACCACACGGGCAAACATCACCACGCGCGGGACCAACCGTCGGTCGGCGTGCGCGGTGTAAAGTCCCACGAAGACAAGCGACACGCCCCATAAGTCGGCGGTGATATCCGCCCCCGACACGGTTCGACCGACCAAAGCCTGCGTCAGTTCATCCACGAACGCCCAGACCGCAGCCAAGAGACAACCCACCGTCAGTTGGTGCGTGAACGAACGGCCTCGGCCGGCCAGTTCTGCGAACACCATCAACAGCGTCAGTACGACATATGACCCGAAGTGGACCAGTTTGTCCGGCTGCACGTCTTCCAACCCGTGCAACATGCGGGCGACCGTCTCCGACGGCGGCAGGTGCGTAACCAGTGCGGTAAGCGGCCAGAGGATCGCCAGCATCCATCGCGCGTGGCGGCGAAGGAGAAACTCAATTCCAGACGTCGCACTGTTGTCGATAACCGGCGGTGATTGATCGCGCTTCGGCTCCGCATCGACAGGGTCGCCTGACGGGTCGGTTGGTTCAGTCGGCAATGTCGCGGCGGAATTCTCGGTCATCTTCGTGGCATGTACGTTGGTCGGGCCGAGCACGGTTCGACTGACCCAATACATGCCCGAGTCGCGCCCATTCTGCGGAGGTATTCACCCCTTATCGGTCGACCGTCCCCCATCACTGATCAAATCGACTTGGCGATTCCTGTGGTCACATCACAGGCCTTTCCCTATGCTCCGCTTGCCACCACCGGCGAGAAAAGCGAGCAGATCTTTGCCTGTCGAGGTATTCCGACGTTCAGTCATCGTCCCGGCGCCCATGGCCGAGTCGTTTGCATGGCACGAGCGTGCGGGCGCTTTCGAGAGACTGACTCCCCCGTGGGAACCGGTTCGCGTGGTCTCGCGGGTCGGCACGATTCGGGACGGTGATGTAACCACAATCCAAATGAAAATGGGGCCGATCAGGCTCCATTGGATTGCTCACCACCATGATTATCAGGAGAACGTGCAATTCGCTGATGAGCAAGTCAAGGGACCGTTCAAGAAGTGGGATCATACGCATCGATTTGAAGAAGTGGGAAGTGAATCCAAACTGACAGATCACATCGAATACATCCTGCCAGGAGGCGCGTTCGGCCGACTGCTGGCCGGTCGCATAACCCAGCGGAAACTGGCACGGGTATTCGCGTACCGGCATCGTCAGTTCGGCGCTGACATTCGTGCCCACTTGAAAGGCAGGCAACCCATGCACATTGCCATGACCGGCTCATCCGGCCTTATTGGCTCCGCGCTGAAATCATTCCTCACCACAGGAGGTCACCGAGTGATCTCGCTGGTTCGACGTAAACCCGAATCACCGAATGAAGTACAGTGGGATCCGGCAAAAGGCGTGGTTGATCCGACGATACTTGAGGGTATTGATGCGATGATCCATCTAGCCGGTGATAACATCGCCGAGGGACGGTGGACGGCAAAGAAAAAGCAACGCATTCGTGACAGTCGCGTTGATGCCACCCGGCATCTCGTCTCATCACTATCGACCCTGAAGGCGCGGCCTTCGACTTTCATCTGCGCATCGGCGATCGGCTTCTACGGTGATCGCGAGAGCAAAGTGCTCGATGAAGACGCATCGGAGGGGAAAGGATTTCTGGCTGAAGTCGTACGGGATTGGGAAGCGGCTGCTCGCGAGGCAGAATCTATCGGTGCCCGGGTCGTAAATGCGCGTCTGGGAGTCGTGCTCAGCCCGCAAGGGGGTGCGTTGAAAAAGATGCTGACGCCCTTCCGACTTGGCCTCGGCGGACCAATCGGCACAGGCGAACAGGTGATGAGTTGGGTCAGCCTTCAGGATGTGGTTGGATCGATTTACCATGCGTTGCTTTCGCAATCCTTGCGGGGGCCCGTCAATATGACAGCCCCGCAACCGGTGAGCAACAAAACGTTCAGCAAGACACTGGGCAAAACATTGCGGCGTCCTGCCGTCTTGCCGATGCCCGCCTTCATGGCAAGGCTGGCATTTGGCGAGATGGCGGACGAGATACTGCTTTCCAGCACGCACGCCGAACCCACGAAACTGATCGAAAGCGGTTACAACTTCCGCGACCGAGAGTTGGCGTCTGCATTGCGGTGGATGCTCGGTCGTATGACCGAACCTGAAATGCAGAGCGTCCACGCATGACACAGGCGAACCCGGACTTCGAACAATCGCCCCGCCGAAACAAACCGTGTCCGTGCTGGATGCCATGGGTATTGACCATCGCCGCGGCATACAACCTCGTGTGGGGTGCGTGGGTTATATTCTTTCCCAATGCATGGTTTGATCTGGCAGGCGTCCCGCGACCAACCTACCCGCAAATCTGGCAATGCGTCGGCATGATTGTGGGTGTGTACGGCATCGCATACGCCATTGCGGCAACCGATCCAATTAAGTGGTGGCCGATCGTGTTGGTCGGCTTGCTCGGCAAAGTGTTTGGACCGATCGGATTCGCGAGTGCCCTGCTTCGTGACGAGTTCCCGCTGCAAATGGGCTGGACGATTTTGACCAACGATTTAATCTGGTGGGTTCCGTTCGCAATGATCCTGCATCAAAGCTGGCAGCGACGCGGCAAACGTGATTGAGGAGCGACCAGACCCCATGCTGGAAGCATTTGCCACAACGATTCTCGCAATGCACTTGCTGTTTACCGGGGCGATGACCGGCTTGATTTGGTTTGTACAGGTCGTGCACTATCCCATGTTCGCAAACGTTGAAGCGGAAGGATTTACGACTTACGAAGCCATCCACATGCGACTGACCACATGGGTCGTCGCACCGATCATGTTGCTGGAACTGCTCGCGACGAGCGCGCTGTTGATCATTGGATTGGAGGGAACACAACGTGCCATGGCGATCGCGTGTGTTGGCCTGACGGTCATCAACTGGCTTTCCACCGCTTGCCTTCAAGTGCCTTGTCATCGACGGTTGACGAAAGGTTTCGACCGCGCCGCACACCTACGATTGGTGCGCACCAACTGGATTCGCACGATTGCATGGACCATGAAGTCCGTGCTGGCTGTGACCTTACTCACCTGAGTAACGTTGCACGACCAGCGTGTCGTTCTGCCCACCAAAGCCGAAACTGTTGGACAGCGCCGCCTTAACATTCGCATCCCGGGATACATTGGGCACGTAGTCCAGATCGCATTCGGGGTCGGGCGTGTCAAGGTTGATCGTGGGGGGCAGTTTGCCATCGCGGATGGCGAGGACGCAGACGATGAGTTCCACCGCACCTGCGGCGGCAATGAGGTGACCCATCATGCTCTTGATCGAACTGATCGGCACGTTTGGCGCGTGTTCGCCAAACAGTTGTTTGATCGCTTTGGTTTCGGTCGAGTCGTTCTCTTTCGTGCCTGTGCCGTGTGCTGAGATGTAATGAATGTCCGTCGGTTGGAGGCCGGCGTCGTCCAGCGCCTGCGCCATGGCGGTGCCGGCGCCTTGTCCGGTCGGGTGCATGTCGGTGATGCGGTAGGCGTCGGCGCTGGAGCCGTAGCCGGTAATCTCGGCGAGGATCTTCGCGCCACGAGTTTGGGCGTGTTCGAGCGTTTCCAGAATCACCATGCCCGCACCTTCACCGAGGACGAATCCGCCGCGATCGGCGCTGAACGGCCGACTGGCGCCTTGCGGGTTTTCATTGAACGTGGACAGCGCGGTCAGGCGATTAAAACCAGTCACACCAAACGGATGAATCATCGTGTGGGCGCCGCCGGCGAACATGACGTCGGCATCGCCACGACGGAGAATTTCCGTGGCTTCACCGATGGCCTGTGTGCTGGCAGCGCACGCGGTAAGGCAGTTGTACGTCGGCCCTTCCGCGGCGAACTCCATCGCCAGATGCGTCAACGGCATGTTGGGTTCCTGCTCGATTTCGCGGAGAGCGGACATGCGCTGGTTGGCGGCCGCCGCCCACTTAACCGAATCCATCTCGCGCTTGTCCGCATCCCAGCCTGCCAGATTCGCGCCGACGTAGTTGTCAAAATCGAGCACGCCTTCGCCTGAGCCGAGGTAGATACCGAACCGTTCGCGGTTGAAGTCCGTCATGCGTTCAAGCCCGGACATCTCCCACGCCTGCGCCGCCGCACCAAGTGCGAAGCCGGTGTTCGCGCCGACGCCTTCGTGCGCATCAGCCTGCTTGACATATTTGCGGTAATCGTAATCTTTCACTTCGGAAGAAAACTGTGTGGGAAACGTACCGGCGTCAAAGTTTTTCGTCCGGTCTATGCCCGACTTGCCCGCGAGCAGGTTCGACCAAACCGTCTCGATGTCATGCCCAAGCGGAGTGATCCAGCCGATGCCGGTGATGACGATTCTGTTGCTCATGATGGACTCAACTTCTCAACGGTTAAACCTCTTCAAAACCATCGCCGCATTCTGGCCGCCGAAGCCGGCGGAGTAGGTCAGCACGTGGTTCAGTTCGGCGTCGCGGGTGGGCGCGGTGGAGGCACTCAAACCTTCGACTGGATCGTCGCAGTTGATGACCGCCGGAATTTTCTGCTCGGCCAGGGCTTTGGCGGCGACGCAGAAATCGATGCCGCCCGCGCCGGCGAAACAGTTGCCAACGTATGCCTTTGTGCCGGCGACGGGAATGTTCATCAGACCGTCGCCAAACACGCGTTGGAGCGCCGCTGCTTCCGCCTGGTCATATTCCGGGACGGCCGCGCCGAACGGGACGATCAGATCAATCGCGCCGGGCTCGACGTTTGCGTCTCGCAAGGCAGCATTGATCGCCAGTTCGATGCCTCGACCCTGGTCATCAGGCGACAAGTTTCGCTTGGCGCGGTTCACGGTTTGGGATGCCCCGAAACCGACGAGCTCCGCGTAGGCTTTCGCACTTTCATCATTCGCCGCACGGGACTCGAACGTGGCCAGCGATTCGAGGATGACGATCGCCCCGCCCTGTCCGATTGCCGTGCCCGCGGCGGATTGGCTGAACGATCGCACCGCGCTAGCGGGGTTATCGTTGTCCATCGTGTTGAGCCGACCAGTCATGTGTTGGCGGAGCAGGCCCATGAGGTTGAGTTTGTCTTCCGCGCCGCCGCAGAAACACATGTCGGCGGCGTCACGTTGAATGACGCGCATCGATTCACCGATCGACAGCAATGCCGACGCTTCGGAACAGGTGATCGTATTGCTCGGTCCCTGTGCGTTGTGCACGATTGTCACATGGCAAGCCAGCATGTTGGGCAGGTACTTCAACAGCCACAACGGCGTGAGATGCGAAATGCCTTCCTCCCCCCACTTGTGAATGCTGAACGTGCCGTTGTCGACCGCTTCAGCCAAGGCACTGGTGAGTTCGTTGAGTTCCGCGGCGATCAGTCCCGCCCCGATGTGACAACCCACACGGCTGGGCGGATAGGTAGGCTGGAAATCGTCTGACTTGGCGGCGTCGGGATCGGTGCCCGCGGTGGCGAGGCCGGCGTCACGCGCCGCCAGGTCTGCACCGGCGACGGCGTGCTCGATGTCCGTCGCCATCACCTTCGTCGCCTTGCGGTAACTTTTGGGCACAAAATCGCGCACCTTCAAATCACGAATCTGCGCGGCGATTTGGCTCTCAAACCCGGACGGATCGAACAGGTCGATACGCTGAACAGCCGACGCGCCGGTCAACATCGACTGCCACGTCGGCTCCATACCCAACCCCGCACCGCTGACCGGCCCCAACCCTGTAATGACCACCTGCCGTGACATAAATCATTCCTGATCGCAGTGTCCGTTTCGATGCAACAGCGACAGTGTAGGAAACACCGGCGAGCCTTGCGAGAGACGTTGTCTTTTCGAATCCCACGTGGGTCAGAAACACCTGTTTGGAACACCGAGGATTTTGAGAAGAGGTGAGTTCACCGAGAGGGTGGAAAATGGAAAAAGGCTACAAGTGCAGGAGATTGATCGATCCCGTCTCATCCACCTCACGATCTTCTCGGTGTCCTCGGTGTTCCACCCGACTTCACGCGCGGCGTCAATCTTCCTCGTGATCGAAAAACGTACTCAATCCGGGACGGAAGACGACTTTGTCGTCGACAACGACCAGCTTTTCATCGAGATCCATGCGCACTGCTTCAGCGAGAACCTGTGACTCAAGTTTCTGGCCCTTCTTCTTTACGTCTTCACACGTGTCGCGACCAACGTCGATGTGAAACACGTCCTGCAAAATGATCGGCCCTTCGTCCAACACTTCGGTCACGTAGTGAGCCGTGCATCCGGTCACGCGATGCCCGCTCTCCCACGCCTGCCGGTACGGCGAACCGCCGGGAAAGTGCGGCAGCAGCGAGGGGTGGATGTTGATGATCCGATGCCGAAAGGTGTTGACGATCTCTTCCGACACCACCTGCATGTAGCGGGCGAGGACAACGAGATCGATCTCGCGTTGGGTCAACGTGTCGAGCAACCACTGCATGTGCGCCGGCTTGTCTGTTGAAGGCACGTGCTCAAACGGCAAGCCCTCAGCCTCGGCGATCGGCTCCAATGTGGGGTGGTTCGACAACACACAATCAATGTGACCACGGTCGGCGTACAGTCCCATCCGCTGATCGTCGATCAACTGTTCCAGACAGTGCGGTTCCTTGGTAACCAACACGGCAATCTTTTTGTCACGCCGTTGACTGTGCAGCGTGACACGCACTTCCATTTCAATCTGTTTGCCAAGATCCTTCAGGCCGCCGATCAGTTCATCCAGACTAAGTGTCATGTCGTTGAGACTGACCAGCATGTCCATGAGGAATCGACCGTGCACAACTTGTTGTTCGATGTCTTCGATGTTGATGCCGTGCTCGGCAACGTAGGTTGCAAAGCGGGCGACCACCCCCTTTTGGTCCTGGCCCAACACACTGACGACGGCTTTGATGTTCATGGGAATGCTCATCGGCGAATCGGCCCATCAAGCTTGCGGGCGATCGCGGATTTCCTCATACAAATCGATGTCCAGATCAAGCAACTTCGCCTGCAAGTATGCCTGGGCGTCCCGCACACCGCGGTTGTACGCGGCTGAACCGACAAGCCCGTTGAAAAAATCAAACAACGCCTGGCTTTTGATCACGCCGATGTCTTCACCGAATTCGTCATGCCAGTACGCGACGATGGCCTGCATGATCCGTTCGTGCTCATCCTTTTCGTATTGAACCGGCATTGTGTTCCCCTGCCCGGTTACGGCTAGATCACTGCGGCTTGATCACCACCACTTGTTCTTTCTTCCTGATTTTCATTTGCGGACGGCCCTTGTGATCCTCAACCTTGCCGGTCACACGGACGGTCTTGCCCTTGAAGTAAACCTCCGGCTTGCCGCCGAACAAATCAAACGCATCGCGGAAGACCACCATGTAGAACTTGTCGCCGCCTCGCGGTTCGTTCGTGAAATTGAGAAAACAGATCGAGCCAATGTTATTCGTCTGCAACACCTTGCCTTCGACGGTGATGGTGCGACCAATGTGTTCGCGGGCTTTGGACCAGGGAACCACCTCACCCTGCTTCGGTTCCGGCGCGGTAGCTTTCAAATCGGCGGCGACCGGCAACACCACCGGGGCGATCGGTTTTTCAATCACTTCACCCGGCTGAGCAAGCGGACTGCGATCAGCGAAGTGTGTCACTGGTTTGATCTGAGTTCCGTCGGTCTTTTGCTCCTTGGATGTCACCTCGCCGGTGTCGTTCTGTTTTGCGGGTTGGGGCGCAGGCGTGTCCGTGTCTCCTTCATGCTCCTGGCGCATCTGATACACCAGAATCAACGTCGCCACACTGACCAACAGCACGCACACGAGCAATCCCGTCACCGACGCATTGCCGCGATGATGAACCTGACTGCGATCTGCCATGGGGTTTCCTTTCATTCCTGTCGACAAAGCACGGCCTGCGTTCGGCCAACACGGTACCATGTCCGCGTGCAGGACATTCTTGGACAATCCCGCGCCATTGACGCCTTGCAGGCCAACCTTCATACCGGTCGGCTGCATCACGCCTACATTTTCCACGGCCCCAAGGGAGTCGGCAAGTTCACCACCGCCCGGGCGTTTGCGAAAATTCTGTTATGCCAGGACCAGCAATCAACGCTGACCGGCCAGATCGAAGCCTGTGACGCCTGCGAAGCGTGCCGCATGATGAGTGCGGTCGCCGAGGAAGATTCCGCCTTCGACGGTGAAACGCATCCCGATTTTCATGTGATCCGCAAGGAGTTGGCCGGTGTGTCCAGCGTCGCCACGCTCCGCACGCGCAAGCAGATGAACATTCCAATCGACCTGCTGCGCGAGCACATGATCGGCGGCAAGACCAGCGACGATCGCTTCCATGACGCTGCTGCCTATAAAACCGCACAGTTGCGACACAATAAAGTCTTCATCATCGATGAAGCGGAATTGCTCGACCAGTATGGCCAAAACGCCCTGCTCAAAACACTGGAGGAGCCTCCAGCCGGCACGTACATCGTGCTCGTCACATCAAGCGAGGAACACCTGCTGCCCACGATTCGCAGCCGAAGTCAGCGCGTGCCCTTCGCGCCGCTGCCGGATGAAGTGACGCGCACGTGGATCGATGAACATGCCGGCCGCATGGCGCAGAAACATCGTGACTGGCTCGTGCAGTTCTGCGCCGGCAGTCTCGGTCTGGCGCAGCTCGCGCTGGAGTTCAATCTTGTCGATTGGGCGAAGACCGTCCTGCCCGCGATCAACGAGATGCAGAAGGACCGCTACCCATCCACTCTGGGCGCGGACATGGCGGAACTGATCAAGCAGTTCGCCGAAACCTGGGTCGAAGCGCACAAAAACGCTTCGAAGGAAGCGGCGAACAAACAGGCGGCCGGCCTGATGTGGATGCTGATCACCCAATTCGCAAGGCATCAGATCGATAAACTCGGCAAGCAATGTGAACCGGGTGACTTGATCGGTTCCGAAGCAGCACTCGAACCCTGGTTGGGCATCATCGACGCCGTGCGCGAAGCAGAGCGGGCCCTGGCGAGCAACGTCAACATCGGACTAGTCACCGACGCACTGGTAGCGGCGATGCACGAACGCCTGTCACCCGTAGCGACACGGTGATTCAACTCGTGCTGAAAAATGTTCGACAACTTCGAGCGTTACGCTTTCGGCATCTGATAAAAGTGAAACGCCATCGACCCGACTTCAACGCGAGCCGGCTCTTCCCAACCGGTAACCGATTCGGCGTGCACCGCCTTGTCGGTTCGCAATACCACCACGCCGAGCGGTTCGGTACGTGCGGCGAGGGATTCGATCAGTTGTAACACCTGGGCGCGCGTGATGGCGTCTTCAGTCAGCGCGTAAGGCGGATCCATAAACGCCAGCGAGATCGGCAGACGCTGAAGTGTGCCAACCCAGCCCGCTGACATCGCTTCCACCCGCAGCACAGTAGACCGATCGGCCAGGCCGAGGTCGCCAATGTTCCTTTCCAACCGGTCGGCGGCAATGCGATCCCGCTCGACAAACGTACAGTGCGCCATGCCGCGCGACAGGGCTTCCAATCCCAAACTGCCGGTGCCGGAGAAGATATCGAGCACGTGGTCGCCGTCGAGCAAACCGTGCGACGCCAGCCGATCGAACAGGCTCTGCTTGGCGCGGTCAGTGATGGGGCGGGTGGTTTGATCGCCTTCAGGACCGAGGATGCGTCTGCTTCGATGTTCACCGGCAATGATGCGCATGTTGGCCCCCATCCTAGCCCAAGAAAAATGCCCAATCTGGGGCAAAAAAACTATGAAAACACGGCTGAATCCGGTATCTTAATGAAGTCATTCGACGCCGGGGTATGGAGATTGACCGTAAACCTATTTACCAGTTTGAGGGAGTCACCCATGCACCGTTCATTCGCTATCGCTCTAGCAGGCATGATCACCATTCTGTTCGCGGACACCACGCACGCCGTCGTTATCACCGGCGTGCAGGCACAGGCGACCAGTGAACTGGGCGCGCCGTTTTCCCGCCTCGCCCAGAATACTGTTGATGGGTCAGGCCTGAACGCAGGCACCGGCACCCACACGATTGTGCCCGACGGCAACATGTGGCTCAACACCGGCACGTTCCAGGCGCCCAACGATCCTGATCCGGAGATCTTCTTCGACCTCGGCGGTCAGTTTGAAATCGATTCCGTCCGTATCTGGAATTACAACGAAGGCGTACCCAATCTCACCTCGCGCGGCGTGCGCGATGTCACCGTGCTTGCGACTGACAGCCTCAGCAATCCATTCGTGCCTGTCGCGAACATCACGGTCAGCCAGGCGCCGGGCGTCGACAACGTGGACTTTTCGGAAACCTTCGCACTCAACACCACCGCACGATTCGTGCAGTTCGACATCGTCAACGGCCACGGTGGTGACAACAACTTCTTGGGGCTCAGCGAAGTACAGTTCGACGGCATGGCGGTTAACGCTCCGATCAGCGGCGTCAGCATCGCCGATGTCTCCAGTGAGATTCAAGCAGGATTCAACCGGGACGCCGACTTCCTCGTAGACGGCTCCGGCGTCGGCTTCGGCGATACGCACGCCCAGTTTCCGCCCGACGGCACGATGTGGTTGAACAGCGGTACGGGTTTCGGCGGCGGGCCGGTGGACACACAGCCGTTTGTCACCTTCGACCTGGGTGAATCAGTCAACCTCGGCGAAGTGCAAATCTGGAATTACAACGAGGGCACGCCGAACCTCACCACGCGCGGCGTCGACCAACTCGAAATCCTCGTCGGCGATTCCGCAGGCGGGCCTTTCACATCGGTCGGCATTTTCAATCTGAATCAGGCGCCCGGCGATGACTCGGTTGACTTCAGCCAGATCTTCGATCTGTCCGGAGCAGGCTCAGCACAGTTCGTGCGGTTCGACATCATCTCCAATCACAACGGATCCAACTTCCGTACCGGTTCGCTCAACAACATCGATTTCAACTTTGTCGGCCTGAGCGAAGTGCGGTTCTTCGAGAACAACGCCGTCCCGGAACCCACCACCGCTATGCTTGCCTTGCTCGGCAGTTCCCTGTTGCTGCGTCGGCGCCGGCAGGCGGCGTGAACAAGCGAATTACTCCTTTTTTTCAAGCAAACGCACGGAATGGGAACTCCGTGCGTTTTTCATTGATTCATCACCACCAGCGCCACAATTCCGCCGACCACCGCCACGCCGGCGGCGATGAGGGAGCCGATCTTCCACCAACTCCATGGGCGTTCGCCCTGCACTTCACCCGTGCGGGCGTTGACCAGAAAGCGATAACTCTTGTCCTTGAAACGATACGCGCTGATCCACAGCGGCAGCAGGATGTGTTTGAACGTGACGTTGTCGTATTGGCAACGCAGCGAACTGATCCGCTGATGATCGCCGCCGATGTCGCGGCAGACGGTGGAACGGATCGTGCCGTCCATGATGGTCTTGGCGTACTCAAATCCGTTCTCCAGATCGATTTGATAATTCTCCGCGCGAAAGCCTGAAAGAAACGCATCCTGATAGGGCTCAAGGTTCTCCAAATCCCAAGGCTCAAGTTTCTCGGTGTATTTGCGAGGCAGGGAGTTGCTCGCCAACACAAGCACATCGTCGAACGTGTTCCAGACCACACCACTGACGCTGTACCAGTCCGTGACGGTGCGCGTCTTTCGGTTGCCCTCGCTGTCGGTGTACCATTCCGTGCGATCTTCGCCGCGTTGACCGGTGTACCACGAGGTGACGTAACTGTCGTAGGTCCAGTACGGCACGTACATGCCGTTGATGCCTTGATCACTGCGCGCGTAGTGCTTGAGTTTGTTGGGCGCGAACCACAGACTCTTGAGCCAGGCTTTGAACCGTTCCAGCGCGTCCTTCTTGCCGATATGAAACGGCAAAAGCGATTTGGGTTTAAGTTCCTTGGTTGATCCGCCGTCGATCACCGCGGGCGTGCCGCAAAAGGGACACTCTGTGCTGGTGACGTCTTCCTGCCGCTCCCATGACGCGCCGCACTCTTTACATTGCAACGAGTCGATCACGACCATCTCTTCGCTGTCAGCCAGAGACCGCACCACCGCGCGGAAATCCAGTTCGTGAATCTCTTCCTCCGACTGAGGGATCGGATTCTCGAATGAACAGTACGGACACGCGAGCGCAGCAGCGCCGGGTTTGAATTCGACCAGCGCGCCGCATTGTTTACAAGGGAATTGTTTGTGAGACATAGTGAGCGTTACCCGGAAACTTAATGATAAAAACACTGCAAGTCACGACTTGATTCATGACAAATGACGAGCCATTCTCGAAGTTGCTCTAATGACTCGCGCGCCTCGTTGTCTTTGATTTTTTCGAGAGACTCCTTGTCGAGTTTTGTGATCAAGGCGGGCATATTCTGCCGCAAGACATGACCCATGCTGGGGAAATCGCCAGGCAGTGGAATATCAACCGCAGGCCCATTGTGAAAGAAGCTCCACATACTGAATGATTCGTCTTTGATTCCGATCGAATCCATTTCCTCATCCACCAAATCAAACCAGGACGAACGCATGGCGGACCATTGGCTGTTGTTCAGGTGTTCGCCGTACGCCGAACATAAGTGCTTGAACGCATAACCGTATGCAGACGCATATTCGCCGTAATCTTCGGACTGCCGTTCACCCATGATCAGATGTTTGATCGCCAAATCGAGCAGGGTCTCTTCATCGTCGTACGGATCGAAGTCTTCCATGTCCTTTTGAAGGTCTTCGTCATGAACGTCAATCAACTCGGCGAGAACTGACTCGTCCTTGCACCCCAAAAAGTGTTTCAAATAATTGATATCGACCGCGTATGGCATCACCCCATAGCCCATGGACCGACCTCCAG
>JANQKH010000638.1 GCA_028281215.1 Phycisphaeraceae bacterium
CAACGCCAACAGCGTCGTTCATAAGCCGTTGCGCGACATCAAATTCCCCAGCGGCAGCATGGTCGCAGCGATCCAGCGCGGCGAAGAAGTGTTCGTGCCCGGCGGGTATGACTTGATCGAGGCCGACGACACGGTGATCATGATCGGTCCGGCATCGGGTGAAAAGCAGTTACGGAAAGTCTTCTCCGTCAAGTAGGTTTGATTGTCATGATGCGAATGGTTGCGACTGTTGTCCTTGCCGGGATGCTGCTATGCGGCGCAGGATGTTCCACGCCGCCGGCCAACGCACCGGCCAATGAGACGGCGAACGCGTCGGCAAACAACGATGCATCGGGCGCGTTGCGTTACATGGTGCCGGATCGACAACTCACCGCCGACGAAGCCGCAGCGCTGGATGCGAAACTCAACGATACGGAAGGCAATCTGAAACAACACGTCGATCTGCTTTGGCATTACCGGAATCAATTCACGGATCCAAAAGCCGCCGCCGCAGCGAATTCCCATTTGCTCTGGATCGTGACGCACCATCCGGACGCCCACGTGCTTGGCACACCGATCGCCCAACTCCCCGCGTTGCCGGGAGATCCAACGGTCGAGGTGTTCGCCAAACTCTGGAAGGAGCAGACAGCCAGGAAGGGCCACAACGCGCGCGTGCAGGGTCACGCGGGTTTGTTCTTCAAGTTGGTCGACGCCGGCCGTGCGCTGCGTTTGCTCGAACACGCCCACGCGCTGGACAAGGATGAACCATTGTGGTTGGAGCATCTTGGTGATTTGTACGTTTCGCGCGGCAAGGCTGAGACGATCTATGACAAGTGGTTCGCCAAGGCGGTGCAGGCGTACGGTTCGGCGCTTCCGCTGATCACGTCCTCCCATCACAAGCAGCAACTGTTACCGAAGTTAGCGATGGCGCAACTTCGTGCTGGACAACTGGAAGCCGCGCAGCAATCGGCCGACCAGTTGTCCGACCTGCTCATCAAAGAAACAGGGGACACCGATGACCTGGCGGTCGCGCGACATGGATTGCATGTGATTCGCGGTGCGATTGCCGTTAAACGCGGTGCGCCGGACATCGGAGCGAATGAATTGAAACAGGCCGGCAACGCCATCAAAGGGCGATCGATCAGTCTCTGGCGCCTCGACATGGCGTTGGCGGACCGGTTGCAAAGTCGAAAGCGCTGGCTGGCGGTGATCACCTATCTCGACACGGTCGAACGCGTGACGGACGACCGCGCGGTGGACGAATGGATTTCCCGGCTGAAACAAAACCGTTCGGCTCAGTTTGACGATTACATTCATTGACCGGGCGATTCCTTGGTATCCTTTCGCCTTCGGCAGGTCGTGGCATCATCGTGAGACCATCGCGTGAACTTCCGATATGTGTTTCGCCAACTGGGTCTGCTCTGTCTGGTGCTGACGGCATTGATCACCGTCGTGGCCGGCTGGGCGATGTATGAATGGCTCAGCGGCGCTGACGCAACCACTCAACCCGTCGGCCATCAGCGGTATGCCGTGTCGGCGATGATGTTTAGTTCGGGGATCGGCATCATCATCGGCGGCCTGTTGTGGCTGGGAACCCGCAAGGGTGATATGTTTCTTGGCCGGCGGGAAGCGATGCTGCTCGTGGCGGTCAGTTGGCTTGGCGGTGCGGCGCTGGCGGCGATGCCATACTGGATTTGGGCGATGCTCAACGAGCACGTCGATCCGACGCATCCGTTTCGCAACTTCGTCGATTGCTACTTCGAGGCGATGAGCGGTCTGACCACGACCGGGTCGACCGTCCTGATGGGGGATCCGAACGACATTGAATCGCTGCCGCGCGGCTTGTTGTTGTGGCGCGCTGCGACGCATTGGATCGGCGGGTTGGGCATCGTCGTCCTCTTCGTCGCTGTGTTGCCTTCACTGGGGGTGGGCGGCAAGAAACTGTTCGTCGTTGAAGCGCCCGGCCCGACGCATCAGGGTGTGAAGCCGCGCATCCGTGAAACCGCACGCACGCTGTGGTTCATCTATTGCGGTATGACATTGTTGCTGATTGTGCTGCTCCGTCTGTTCGGCATGAACTGGTTTGACGCGGTGTGCCACACCTTCGCCACGCTGGCGACCGGTGGGTTTTCGACGAGTAATTACAGCGTGGGCGCTCCGCAGTTTGGCGCGGGTGTTTACATCGTGATCAGTTTCTTCATGTTGCTTGCGGGCGTGAACTTCGGACTTTACTACCACATGCTGCGCGGCCGGTTTGACCTGGTCTGGAAGGATCCGGAACTGCGCCTGTACCTGTCGATCATCCTCATCGGCAGCGTGATCGTGGTCTGGTCGCTTGTCGGCGCGCCGGTGGTGACCACGTCCGGTGAACAACACGCCCAAGCGTCGTTTGGTACAGCAGTACAACACGGCGTCTTTCAAGTGATTTCCGTTCAGACGACAACGGGGTTCTGCTCGGCCGACTTCAACCAATGGAGCTACCTGCCGAAAGCCGTGCTGATCTTTCTGATGTTTGTCGGCGGGTCGGCTGGCTCGACCGGCGGCGGCATCAAGGTCATTCGCATCCTCTTGTTGTTCAAAGTCCTCCGCGCTGAGTTGCAACGTGTGTTTCACCCGAATGTGGTCCGCCCGATCAAGATCGGCAAGTCGACAGTCGATCAGGACATGCGCATGGGTGTGCTCGCTTACGTACTGGGCATCCTTCTGCTGACGTTTGTGGGCGGGTTCCTGCTCATGCTGCTCGAGAGTTCCCCGGAGTACGGCGGCAAGGGAGAACTGGTCACCTGTCTGACCGCCAGCATCGCGACGTTGAACAACATCGGGCCCGGTCTCGAACACGTCGGCGCGGTGGAGAACTTCGGCGCGTTTTCGTCGGCGAGCAAAGTGGTCATGAGCATCCTCATGGCGTTGGGGCGACTGGAAGTCTTCGCCATCGCTGTACTGTTCGTCCCTTCGTTCTGGCGAGGTGAGTGACGGCGGACGCACAACAGTCCAAGTCCGATGGTGGTTCACCTTTGGTTGAACGCCATACTCATCAATTTGTGCATCCGGTAGAATCCACGCATGGTCGCATCGCATGTCGCTCATGTGGGATCGAAAGTGCTTGAAAGCCTGGAGGGCTTTGGACGATTCACCGTGTTTTGCGGACAGACGTGGGCGTGGCTCGTGCGCGGTTTCAAGAGTTGGGTGCGACCCAATCACATTCTCCCGCAGTTCTACCAGATCGGCTCGCGCAGCATCGGCGTGGTCATGATTGTCGGCATGTTCATCGGCATGGTGATGGCGATTGAAACCTACGCCCAGTTCGCCGCGATCGGTCAACAAGCCCGGCTCGGCGGCATCATCGGCATTTCGGTCGTCAAACAGATCGGCCCGGTGCTCGCCGCCATCATGATCGCCGGTCGTGTCGGCGGATCGGTCAGCGCCGAACTGGGCACCATGCGCGTCACCGAACAACTTGATGCCTTGCGCGTCATGGGCGCCGATCCGATTGCCCATCTCGTCGTGCCGCGCGTGGTTGCCTGTGTACTGATGGTGCCCGTGCTCACCGTGTTCAGCGATCTGTTGGGCATCGCGGGCGGTTACGTCATCACGGTGTACGGTTTCGGCGTGAATCATTCGGACTACTGGGAATTTTCCGCCCGGTTCGTTGGCGGGTATGACATCTGCGTCGGTCTGATCAAGAGCGTCTTCTTCGGGCTCGCGATTGCTTTGATCAGTTGCTACAAAGGCTTCAACTGCCGCAGCGGCGCGGCAGGCGTCGGGCGCGCCGCGACCGAAGCCTTCGTCACCAGTTTCATCGCCATCATCGTGATGAATTTCTTCCTCGCCAAAGTATTGCGGGATTTGCGCGACGTATTGTTTGGGCACACGGCGGTCGGCGCGTTTTCGGGATAAGGCACTGTCGGGAACAACTTCATGGCCACGCACCAAATGCAACTTGATTGGATTGACGAACAGGCGGCGCGCATGCAATCGCTGGTCGAACAGTGGGCGCACGTCAACTCCGGCTCGTACAATCTTGGCGGTTTGAACACGATGCACGGCATGTTGATGGACGAGTTTGCTGTGCTCCGTGGCGAGCTGCGATCGATCGATCTGCCGCCGGCCAAAAACATCGATTGGGCAGGCAACGAATCGACCACGCCCGTGGGTGATGCACTGTCGATCCGCATGCGTCCCGATGCGCCGTTGCGCGTGCTGCTGTGCATTCATTACGACACGGTCTACAGCGCCGGGCATCCGTTCCAACAGGTCACGCGCGTCGACGACAACACCATCCGCGGCCCGGGCGTGACCGACGCCAAGGGTGGTCTGGTCATCCTTCTTCACGCGCTTCAGGCATTTGAGCAAAGTGAGCACGCAAGCAAGGTGGGCTGGGAAGTGCTGATCAATCCGGATGAGGAGATCGGCTCGCCCGTGTCGACACCCTTGTTGCACGAAGCGGCGAAGCGCAATCATTTCGGCATGCTCTACGAACCAACGCTGGAAGACGGCTCGTTCGCCGGCGCCCGGCGCGGGTCGGGTTATTTCACGCTGGTGGTGCGAGGCCGCGCCGCGCATGTTGGACGCAATCCGGACCAGGGCCGCAACGCCATTCATCTGCTGGCCGACGTGATCCGACAGGTGGCCGAGTTGAACGAATCGATTCCCGGCGCGACGATCAGTGTCGGCAAGATCGAAGGCGGTGGGGCGGTCAACGTCGTGCCTGACCTGGCGATCTGCCGGCTCAACGCACGGGTCGATGACGTCGAGACGCAGAAGAAGGTGGAAGCTGCCGTCCGTGAGATTGCCGAGACGACCGGAGCGCTTGAGGGTTTTGAATTTTTCTTCGATGGTCAGTTTTATTCTCCTCCCAAGCCGCTCACCGAACAGACGCTGGCGATCTTCGATGCGATGAAAGCGTGCGGCGAGCAACTGGATGTGCCGGTGCGCTGGCGCGACACCGGCGGTGTGTGTGACGGCAATCGCCTCGCCGCGGCTGGTCTGCCTAATGTCGACACCCTCGGCGCACGCGGCGGCGGTATTCACAGCGACCGCGAGTTTCTCGCATTGGATAGCCTTGTCGAACGCGCTAAACTTTCCGCGTTGTTGTTGCTGCGATTGGCGGACGGATCGTGGCGACCCGATTGGATTGACTGATACCATCGTGCGCCGATTGACGATGATGTCTGGGACACGAATTGCAAGGACGCCAACATGACGCCACTCGTCGCCGAACAGTTGCTCGCTGACCCGCGCATCGCTGAAGCGCGAAAGCTGATTGGCGATGCGCTGGCTGAACACCAATCCAAACTCACCGGCCCCAAACTGCCCGACCCCGACCGTGAACAGAGCTACGAAGAGATGCTCGCCCAGTTCGGCGACGTGCGCGGCGGCAACCTCTTTTATCCCTACCTGTCCAGCGGCATCGGCAATGGCGCGCTGGTCGAACTCGCCGACGGCAGCGTCAAGTACGACATGATCACCGGCATCGGCGTGCACTACTTCGGCCACAGCGAGCCCGCCATTGTGGACGCCGCCGTCGCCGCCGGGTTCAGTGACACCATCATGCAGGGCAACCTGCAACAGAACCTTCCCAGCGCGACGCTTGCCCACTCGCTGGTTACGCACGCGAACAAGCACGGCGCCCAACTCGAACACTGTTTCTTGACCACAAGCGGCGCAATGGCGAACGAAAACGCGTTCAAAATCATGATGCAAAAGCGGCATCCC
>JANQKH010000654.1 GCA_028281215.1 Phycisphaeraceae bacterium
CATCAATAATCCATGCCATCCATGCCGTGGTCACCGCCGCCCTTCTTCTTTTCGGGGATTTCGGAGACAACGGCGTCGGTCGTCAACAGCAAACCGGCGATGGAGGCGGCGTTCTGCAACGCGACGCGTTCGACCTTGGTCGGGACGATGACGCCCATTTTGAGCAGGTCGCCGTATTCGCCGGTCAGCGCGTTGAATCCGTAGTTGGCTTTCTTTTCGTTCTCGACGTTGTTGCAGATGACCGAGCCGTCCAGGCCGCAGTTTTCGGCGATCTGTTTGATCGGGCCGGAGAGCGCGCGGTGGATGATGTCGACGCCGAGCACTTCGTCGCCGACGCAGTCAGCCTTGATGGATTCGAGCACCTTGCGTGCGCGGAGGACGGCCGTGCCGCCGCCGGGGAGGATGCCCTCTTCGACGGCTGCGCGGCAGGCGTGCATGGCATCTTCAACGCGGGCTTTCTTCTCTTTCATTTCGGATTCGGTCGCAGCGCCGACGTTGATCTGCGCGACGCCGCCGGAAAGTTTGGCCAGGCGTTCCTGGAGTTTTTCGGTGTCGTAGTCGCTGGTGGAGCGTTCGATCTCGGCTTTGATGGCGTCGATGCGGCCCTTGATTTCCTTGGTCTTGCCGGCGCCTTCGATGATGGTCGTGTTGTCCTTATCTATGACGATTTTCTTGGCGGAGCCGAGGTCGGAGAGTTCGAGTTTTTCGAGGTCGATGCCGAGTTCTTCCATGATGGCGCGGCCGCCGGTGAGGCAGGCGATGTCTTCCATCATGGCCTTGCGGCGATCGCCGAAGCCGGGTGCCTTGACGGCGGCGACTTTGAGCACGCCGCGGAGGCGGTTGACGACGAGTGTGGCGAGGGCTTCGCCTTCGACGTCTTCGCAGACGATGAGCAGACCCTTGCCGGCTTCAGCGACTTTGCCGAGGATCGGCAGCAGGTCTTTGGCGGTGGAGAACTTCTTCTCGTAGATCAGCACGTAGGCGTCTTCGAGCACGGTTTCCATCTTCGCGGCGTCGGTGACGAAGTGCGGGCTGAGGTAACCCTTGTCGAACTGCATGCCTTCGACGAGATCAACGTAGGTGTCGAGCGACTGGCCTTCCTCGACGGTGATGACGCCGTCCTTGCCGACTTTGTCCATCGCTTCAGCGATGATCTGGCCGATGGTGGCGTCCTGGTTGGCGGCGCAGGTGCCGACCTGGGCGATCTCTTCGGAGTTGGTCACCTTCTTGGATGCCTTTTGCAAATCGGCGACGATGGCGTCGACGGCTTTGTCGATGCCTCGCTTGATTTGGTTGCTGTTGGCGCCGCTGGTGACGTTCTTGAGGCCTTCGGTGAAGATGGACTCGGCGTAGATGGTTGCGGTGGTCGTTCCGTCGCCGGCGTCTTTCGATGCCTTGCTCGCAACTTCTTTCACCATTGTGGCACCGATGTTCTCGACGGGATCTTCGACTTCGATTTCGTTCGCCACGGTGACGCCGTCTTTGGTGACGGTCGGTGAGCCGAAGGATTTTTCGAGGATGACGACACGGCCGGACGGGCCGAGCGTGGTGCGGACGGCCTTGGCGAGTTTGTGCACGCCGCGACGGATCGCCTCACGTGCTTCCTGGTCGAACTTAATGCTTTTAGCACCCATGATTGGTTGCTCCTTGGTTGGTTCGGTTTTGTTGTATCAAGTGTGTGCGCTGAGCCGCGAGTGGCATGGATAGCGGCGATTAGTCCATCACGGCAAGGACGTCGTCTTCGGTGATGATGAGGTATTCTTCATCGTTGATGTTGATTTCGGTGCCGCCCCATTTGCCAAGGAGGATGGTGTCACCTTTTTTGACCTGGAACTTGGCGCGCTCGCCGGAGTCGAGCATTTTGCCGTCGCCGAGCGCGATGACTTTGGCTTCCTGCGGCTTTTCCTTGGCGGATTCGGGGAGGTAGATGCCGGACTTGGTCTGCGATTCCGCGGCGAGGCGTTGCACGAGAATTTTTTCGCCGAGCGGTCGGACTTTGACTTTGGTTGCGGTAGCTGCCATCGGGTGAGACTCCTTTGTTGAGCGTTGTGTGATCAGCGTTGGGCTGTCAGCTTCGGGTGGGGTTGTTGAAGGTTAAAAAGTTAGTCGTCAAGTTCGTTGGGTTCGAGATTCCACAGGTCGGTTAAGCCGGGCCAGATGCCTTGGTATACCCGTTCGAGCAAGGCCTGGAACACGCGGAGCAATTGCTCGAGGTCTGGGCTTTCCATCACCGTGAACGCGCCGCGACGCAACGCGTCATTGAGCAGGCGGGCGACCTGCTGGCGGCCCATCGTGCGGCTACGCACCACCACGACGGGCGGGTTGTTTTTCAGTCGGCTGAACAGGTCGAGTAGCCAGATGCCGCCGGGCTGATCGCTGGATGGCGCCGGATTGGGGCGCGTCGACGGTGCGGACGACGTCGATTGTTCAGCGAGCCGACGCGGCGTGCCGAGGTCGATGACGGCGGCGTGGATCGGCGTGGTCTCGGCGACGCTCACCGCTTCCTCGCCGCTGCGGACCACGTAGGATTTCACGCCCTGCGGCTCAAGCAACCGGGGAATCTGCCGCGACCAATGCCCATGCACGTGCGGCCGACCCTCGGTCAACAGCACGTTGAACCGGCCCGACGCGTCGGGATCAGAAGGCTCGGGATGGAACCGTACGTTAACCATTGGCGGACTTTTCCCGCCAAGGGAGAGGCAATGCCAATGCCAGACCGACAATTTCCGCCGGCGAGGAAGTATGGGAATAAGGTATTTAATGACAGATAGTTACGGCATGGCATCCGCCGCGACATGGGGCGTAGAGGAGGCTTGATTCTGCCAACCGACAATTGTGGCAGAGGTCAACGGTGTCGATTTGGCAGGCGGAGGTGGGGTTATTTGGCGTTTCGTGGCCACCCCATCCAAGAGCAATTGAGAAACGGCTCCATCTCGTGACTACCCTGCTATTCATGCTTGGACTCAGCTAACCGGCCTAGCGTTGATGGCTTTAGTATAATTCGACTTCATCCATATCTTGGGGACCAATCGCCGTGACCAAGAACCAACGCAAGACCAAGAGCGACTTTCTGATTCCGGCCGTGGCAGTTGCCATCGCTGTCGTCGCCTTTGGCGGCCCTTTGTTGGTGAAGTGGCTTTCTCGGCCAAACCCTCCAGTCATCTCCAAGACAACAACGTTTGTGGAAGGACCGTTGCGCAAAGATGGCACAATCGACTACGGCCAAGCGTTCAGCGACATGATCGGGAAAGGCGTTACCCACGATAACAACGCAGCCGTTTTGTTCGTGGAGGCGTTCGGCCCGTCTATCTTCACGTACAAACCAGTCGAACCGTATTACGAAAAATTGGGAATGTCCGAACCTGATGAATCTCAACAATATTTTGTCAGCCTGAAGGACTTCATTGAGCGTCGCGCTTCCGGTGATGACCTGTTGCGAGCGGAAGGCACCGATTTTTCGGTTGCGTTTCATCAGGCAAACGAGCGAGCATCAATCGCGTCTGAAAACCCGTAGACCACAAAAGAGTTCCCTGAATTGGCCGAGTGGCTAAGGGCTAATGAAAAACCGATGAAGTTGATTGCTGAGGGATCGCGACGGACGCGATTCTTCGTACCAATTCTTGGACGGTATCCCGCTTGTGAATTTGACATCGACTTGTTCGAATCAATGTGTTCGGCATTTGCCATTCGCGCAACACTTAGGCTTAGCAAGGAAAACCAGCAGGGCGCCTGCGATGACGCTCTGGTCTTGGCACGTATCGCTCGTCTTTATGGGCAGACGCCCACTCTCATTTCCTATCTCCATGCACTTGGCATCGACGCTATCGCAATGGCCACGACGCGATCCATGCTCGCCAGCAACAAGTTGGACTCAAGATCGATTCGCAAATTCGAGGAAGCCTATCGGTCATTACCCCGCCTCGGCTCGTTGAAAGACGCCCTCGACCTTGGCGAACGGATGACGTTCCTGGAGTACGTCTTTATCGTTGACAGGGCCGCCAGTCAACGCAAACGGTTTAATTACACGTTTCAACTTCAGTTGGCCGAAGACCATCCCGTCCTGGAACTTCTCGACGATCACTTTGACTTGAACCGCGCACTCACGCAAGCAAATGCAATCGCAGATCAATGGGTGGGCATCGTGCAAATACAAAACGATGATCCAAATGATGAACGGGTCGCCGCATGGGAGAAGAACCGTGACGCGGAACTTACCCAATTCAACGACAAGATGTTGCAGAACATGATGGCGCTGAAGAACGAACAGTTGCCAGATGAACAACGCACGCGAATGGTGACAGATTTTTGGATGCGTTGGTTGGCCTGCATGGCGTCGTCTTATTCCCCGTCGACTGGGCGAACTCGAAATCGCCTTGATGGGCATCGCATCGTGACGCACGCCGCATTCGCTGTGGCCGCATTTCGCGCTGACCATGGCCAATATCCTGATTCGCTGCAAGAACTCGTGCCACGCTATCTCGACCAAATGCCAATGGATCTGTTTGCTGACGGGCCGCTTCGATTTCACCGAAACGGTGACGGTTGCCTGATCTACAGCGTCGGCGAGAACGGCATCGACGAAGACGGTGTCAAGTGTGCGGACCAGAACGACTTGGTCATCTATTTGCCTTGAATCGCTCCGACACCGTCCGTTCCTTAGAATCCCTACATGTCCATCCAACGCATCAAGCACGCTTACCTCGCCGACACCGCCCGGGTGCTCGGCGAGGTTTCGCTTGGGGAGCACGCCAACATCTGGTACGGCGCATCAATCCGCGGCGACGTGGCGGCGATCTCCATCGGGGATGGAACCAACGTGCAGGACAACGCCGTGATTCACTGCGACAGCGGCGTGCCTAATTTGATTGGTTCGAATGTGACGATCGGGCACACGGCCATCGTGCACGGCGAATCGGTCGGCGACTGGACGCTCATTGGCATGGGCGCGAAGGTGCTCGGTCGGGCGAAGGTCGGCACAGGTTGTCTGATCGCCGCAGGCGCGT
>JANQKH010000685.1 GCA_028281215.1 Phycisphaeraceae bacterium
CCTTCCGCCTGGGCTTTCATGAGCGCGGCCATCAAACGTGCACTGGCTGTACTGACCCCGCCGGCCGGGTAATCCCAGAAGCCCATGCCGCCGGGACGCTTCATCGATCGGCCCTCGATGAGTGGTTTGAGACTGATGCCGTCGAGCGTTGGCTGGTTGTCCATCTTGAGGCCGACGATGTCGAGCAGCGTCGGATAAATGTCGTAGGTGACAGCCGGCAGATCGGTTTTACGATGGGTTTTGATCAAGGCGGGCCATTCAATAATGCCGGGCACGCGCAGACCGCCTTCGTAGACCGAACCTTTCTTGGCGCGTCCGCCGGATGATTCAGTGCGCAGCCCGCCGTTATCGGAGTTGTACCAGAACAGGGTATTGTCATGGATGTTCAGATCGCGCAGGGCGGCGCGGAGTTTGCCCACGGCCCGGTCGAGGCCGGTGATTTCACCCGCCCAATGGGCGGTGTTGCCTTTGACTTTACCTTCGTAGTGTTTGAGGTCTTCGGCCACCGCGCGGTGCGGGCTGTGCGGCGAACCAAACCAGACGACTGCAAGAAACGGTTTGCCCGACTTGCTCTGTTTTTTGATGAATTCAATTGCGGCGTCGGCGGCGACGATGCTGCTTTCTCCTTTCGTCTGCATCGCTTTGCCGTTCAAACTGAGAATCGGATCGTTGTCGTAAAAGTTCGGCGCCGACAGGAAGTGATCAAAACCGCTGTTCGTCGGGTTGACCGGACTGCCCACGCGCACGGAGCCGATGTGCCACTTGCCGAAGTGACCGGACACGTAGCCAGCCTTTTTGAGCGCCTCGGCAATCGTGATCTCTTGCGGGCGAATCGTGTGCCCCCACTTGAACGCCGCCATGCGGTTGGGTGTGCGACCGGTCATCACGCTCGCGCGCGTCGGCGTGCAAACCGGATGGGCCGCGTAGAAACGATCAAACTGCAGCCCGGACTTGGCCATGTCATCCAGGTGCGGTGTGACGAGGTAAGGATGCCCGTTGTATTTCGTGTCGCCCCAACCCTGGTCATCCGCCATGCAGAGGATGATGTTCGGCTTGGCGGCGTGAGTGATTGTTGAAAAGAGGCCAACGAAAAGAATTACAATGAGTGGAGTGGGTTTAGGCATCGTGATAGTTTACAGTGGAGTTTCTGACTGAATATCTGCACGAAAAGGCATAACTAATTTTTGTTTGATCCATTAACTAGAGATACATTGTGCAGGGTGATCACATCAAGATTTGGACACGTTACACAGTTCCTGAAGAGTTTTGTCATCTGCTTGAGTTGTATGACGCCGACGATGGGGACGGAAACGTAATGGAAGGAACGGCGTTTATCGCGCACGTCCCTGGAAGCCTACTTGACGATGAATTGATGAAGTCTTGTTGTGGCAATGCGAACGCACAAGCGTATGAACCAATCGAATGGTTAGGACACGGTGTTAACTTGTTTGGTTCAAATGGGGTTGACGTTGTGAAACATCCGGACGGCGACGGGTATTTGCTCGTTGGTGGTCGCGTTTGATTTATTGATTTGATTTGGTTTTATTTACAAATCCAACACCGTCACATTCCGGTTCGTATACACGCATAGCTCGCCTGCGACACCCATTGCGTTTTCGACGATCTGCTTCGGCGCTTGATCGGTGTGTTCGACCAGCGCCCGCGCGGCCGCCGTCGCGTAGTTGCCGCCGGAACCGATACCCACGATGCCGTCGGACGGTTCGATGACATCCCCGCCGCCGGAGACCAGCAGGCTGCATGATTTATCAGCGACAGCGAGCAGGCTTTCGAGTCGGCGCAACATGCGATCGGTGCGCCAAAGTTTCGCCAGTTCGATCGCGGCCTTTTTAATGTTTGCTGGTGACTCTTTGAGTTTGGCCTCAAACTTTTCCAGCAGGGCGAACGCGTCGGCCGCCGCACCGGCGAAGCCGACCAGCACGCCGGCGTTGTCCATGCCGCCCTCATCAATCTTGCGCACCTTGACCGCGTCGGCCTTGGCGACAACGTCCGCCATCGTGACCTGTCCGTCGCCGCCCATGGCGACGGCCGAACCGCGTCGAACCGAAAGAATTGTGGTCGCGTGAAACGTGTGGCTCTGATTCATGCGGGCATCGTAGCACGCACCGCCGGCGAAGTGTGTTTGCCAGGGTGATCGCATGTCCTTTCGTCATTCCCGCGCGGCGGGAATGACAGTGAGGGGCGCGGTTACATACGCTTCGCCGGGTGTGGTCACTCGTATATACGTAATCGATTTAGCGGCCAGTAGGTCATTTTTGCAACGCCGATGATCGCGCGCTTTGGTACAGCACCCTGCTGCACGCCTTGATACCGCGCAGCGGCGGGCGGCCACATTCGGCTGTCGTATGCGTTCGTGCTGTTGTCGCCGAGCACGAAGTATTCATCGGCCCCAAGTGTGATTGGGTTGTCCGTGCAGCCGGTACACACGTTGTTGAACGAAGCCCTGCCGTCGTAGAGCACATCCCGCCACACACGGATACGTGACAGGGCAATCGAACAGTCTTTCGCTGTGATGGTCAGTTCACCGGAATGAAACAGGCCGCCCAAACGATCGGCGTTACTGATTTCGAGGACCGGCGTGCGAACGTCGTCAACGTCATAGCGATTACGGTCACCAGCGCTCTGCGATACGTCACCTCAAACTTCAACAACCGTCCCGCCCCCACAATCACACCCGCTTGCACACAGGTGCGGCACCATCAGAAACACGACTACAAGGCACACAACAAATAGCACGGTTGTTCGCTCCGGTAGGGCAGGTGTGTCCGACAGTCGGATTAATTAGACCCTCGTAGAATGGGTTTAGAATCAGTGCATACGCCCTCGACACGCATGCCTTAGGCGACAAAACAGTGAGGTTTGGCGGGAAAACACGGATTGGGTTGTGTAACAGCGGCGATCAGGGGTTGCCTTGCCCGCTCGGCCGATAGATAATATACGGCGTGTACCAGGAATGATCTGTTTCCACTTTTCCGAGGTCCAACCATGAAGACGACGTTTCATTTAGCGGGGTTGTCGGCAGTCATGCTGGCGTTGTGTGTGTCGGTGCAGAAGGCGTCGGCCGGCTGATGTGTCGGTGCTTTTGTGAACCGCGGGCCGGTTCCTCCGACTGCTTATGAGAAAGCGTTGTCCAATGTGGCGTCGAGCGTGCATGTCGCGTCCGTCACGCCGCCGAAGAATCAAAAGGCGATCAGTTCCGTCGGCGAGGACACCTCGTCGTCCAACGCGACCGCAAGCGGCAAACCGAAACTGCTGTTCTACCGGACCAGTGCCAAGGGTGATCCCGGTCGTCTCAGCCGCAAGATCGAACAGATTGTGTTGTTCACCGCCGCGCCGCCGAAATACAACAACGCCAACAACTACACACGTCCGGATTTCCGCGCGGGTATTCTGGCGATGTACTTCGAGGTGCAGACGATCGACATCAAGCCGAACAGCGGCGCACCGCTCGGTGATTCACCTGCCGTTGTCATCTACGACTCGAACAACGATAAGGTCGCCACGCTCAGCGCCAGCGACATCTTCAGCGGCAAACTCGTCGGCACAATGAAACACGTGCTTAAGAAAGATGGCTTGGACGTTTACCGCACGGTGGTCAAAGCCTCGTCCGTCCTGACGAAGCTGTACCAGATCGAAATCGATATTCAGAAACTCCAGAAACGCCGCAAGACCAAATACGTTACCCAGCAACTCGCCCTGAACAACAAGGTGAAGAACGAAGGCTTGGCGTACTACAAGAAATTGATGTCCGGTTCCTGAGCCGGTCGGCACGAAGTAAACAAAAGAAAGAGCGAGCCCGGCTCGCTCTTTTTATTGCGCGTTCCAGTGTCAGGTGTGATCCAATGATCTGCGGCGGATGCCACACTTTGGCTTTGCACCGTGTGCGGATTGCTGTTCGGACCTGGTAATGGATTCATTTCGTGCCACTGGCAGCTTGTCTGCCAGTGCAAAGACCGTCGCGCCATAACACTGGCAGGCAAGCTGCCAGTGGCACAAGATAAACCGGCGCGATGTCACACTTTGCAAAGCCAAAGTGTAGCACTCCTGAACCAGCACCGGTATGTCACTCAAATTGATCCGCAACCACGATCGCCAGCGCTTTACCTAGTTTGGCGTGGCCGGTTTCGTCGAGGTGGATGCCGTCAATCGCAGAGACATCGGTGACCGTATTTGCATCGCCGAAGAGGCAGTCGACCTGCTCGGCGATTTCGCGATAGGCTTCGGGCATCGCTTCGGATCGGCCTACGGCGGTGTCGAACTTGTGCCCGAACGGGTATTGTGCCGGCACGGGCCGCGCCGGGCAGACCAGCATCACTTTCGGCGCCGTCTTGCGGCCGCGCTCAACGGGACCGGCGTCACTGGCCTGCACCATCTCCGCGAGGTAACCGGCGCCCTGGGCGATGTCGTGCGCGGTCAGGTGAAAGTGATGTTTCAAATCGTTCACCCCCAGCGCGATAATCACCAGATCGATCGGGGCATGCGATTCCAACGCGGTCGGCAGATGATCCTTGCCGCAACGGTTTGGTTTGAGCGGGTCATCCCACACCGTGGTGCGTCCGTTGAGCGCTTCTTCGATGATCGTGTAGTTGCCGCCCAACTCGTTTTTCATCACACCGGGCCAGCGCACATTGGGCGGATAACGCAACGCGTCGGAACCAGGCACGTAGCCCCAGGTGTTGGAGTCGCCGAAACAGAGAATGGTGGGCATGGGTGGTGTGCGAGAGGCAAAGGAGGTAGGGGACGTAGAGAAGTTAAAGATCTGTTGACCCAGCAGCATGGCGGGAAAACCGCACGCTCGACACCAGTTCTTTACATTCTCTACTATCCTCTACATTCTCTACCTTCTCCCTCCTTAATACGTCGGCATGCTCGTATCAATCGTCTTCGCCCAGGCAAGGATGCCGCCTTGGACGTTGATCGCTTTGAGGCCGGCCTGTTTCATGAAGTCGACCGCCTGCGCACTGCGGCCGCCCATCTTGCAATGCACAATGTACGTTTTGTCTTCATCAAGATTCGCGATTTCGCCGGGAATGGTCTTCAGTGGAATCAGCGTCGCTTCATCCAGATGGCAGATGTCCCATTCGTGTTGTTCGCGGACGTCGATCAGTTCGTATTGACCGTTGCCGAAGATGCCGGCGTCGATCTTCTCTTTGAGTTGCTGCACGGTGATCTCCGGCAACTCCTCTTCGCGAATGATGGTGTCCGACTCTTCGCCGCGGATGCCGCAGAACTGTTCGTAGTCGATCAACTCCTTGATCGTCGGATTGTCACCGCACACGGGGCAGTTCGGATCGCGGCGGAGTTTAAACTCCTTGAACTCCATGTCCATCGCGCTGTAGCGTACAAGACGATTGCGCAGCGACTTGCCGTCGCCCAGGATCAACTTGATCGCTTCGGTCGCCTGAATGCAACCAACCACGCCGGGCAAGATGCCAAGCACCCCGCCCTCCGCACACGAAGGCACCATGCCAGGCGGCGGTGGTTCCGGATACAGGCAGCGATAGCACGGCCCCGCCGGCTCCTCCGGTCGTTCCGCATCTTTTCCAAAGACCACCTTCCGGGGACGCGGGTCAAACACCGTGGCTTGGCCTTCAAAACGGAAGATCGAACCATACACGTTCGGCTTTCCCAGAATCACGCACGCATCATTCGTGCAGTACCTTGTCGGAAAGTTGTCCGTGCCGTCAACGACCACGTCGTAGTTGCGAATGATGTCAAGCGCGTTCGAGGAGTTGAGGTGGCCGGAGTGGAGTTCAATTTCAACGTGCGGGTTCAAGCCCTTGAGCCGATCGCGCGCCGCTTCAAGCTTTGACCGGTCCACGTCCTGCGTATCGAACAGCACCTGCCGTTGCAGGTTGGAGAAATCGACCACATCAAAGTCAACAAGCCCAATCTTGCCGACGCCCGCGGCCGCCAGATACAGCGACACCGGCGCTCCCAACCCGCCCGTGCCGATACAAAGCACGCTGGCGGCCTTGAGCTTCTTCTGGCCTTCCATGCCGACTTCCGGCAGGATCAGATGTCGGCTGTAACGCTTGATTTCATCATTGGTTAGATCAACAGCGGGTGTCGCAACGGACATCGGTTCATCTCCCTGTTGGGGGCGCGAAAATTTCCGGGTCGGCTATTGTAGGCAATATTGGATGTGAGGAAGGCGCGGGAGGTGACATGGTTGAACGCACCCGAAAAAATCGGCGAACGGTCTCGCCGCGGGCTGTCCGGCCGTTTCTCGGCGGGGCTATCGCGGTATCGTGCTCCAACCTGCTCGGTTGTCCATGGCCCAGACTATTTGCGTTCTGTGATCCACCGATACTTGTTTTTCGATTTGTCGAAGATGAACGTCTTGAACCAGTCCTGACCGCGGTGGTCCACGCCGCCTTTGATCATGATGTCGAGGAAACCGTCGCCGTTGAGGTCGGTCAGTTTCACGTCGCCTTTGGTCAGGGGCTGACCGTTGCGAATTTCAAGATGCTGATCACAACGTCCAACGATCGTCACGTGAACGTCGTAAAGAAAATTGCTTATCGCCTTTTTGGGATTGATCTCAACGACCAGGGGTGTTTGGCCGCGACTGACAGGGGCTGTGACACGAAAGCCGTTTGTGGCGGGCAACTTCTTGACACCCATGCGTCCACTGCAATATCGCGCGTCATTGGCAAACTCCGCCAGGGCGATCACGTAACGCCCGGATGCTGAGAAGCCATTGGTGCGCTCGCCGACATACAGTTGCACGGAATAGCTCGCATTCGCCAGGGCTTGTTTGCCGACGGCGAAATCCGCGACACACTTGCCCGACTGATCCTTCCAGTGTTGCAGCGCCACCAAACCTTTGCTGTTGCGGATTGCAAATTGTGCGTCGAGGCCATGGAATCCTTTTGGAACATTCGATGTGATCGTAAAGGCATACTCGGGATTTGCCGGGTCGTTGACAATCACACGGTAAGAAATGGTCACGCCGAACTTTTTCATTTGCTCGGTGTCGTCCGGATGAAATGCCCAAGTCGGGTTCGCCGCGAGGGCGCTTTGGGTTATCGAAAGGGCGAACGCGACCGCGATGAGTAAAGGTTTCATGCTAAGTCTCACATGGGTTCGGGCTGGCGACGAGAGAGCCACCGACATCATAGCGCGCCGCCCTTGATTATCATTGATCAATGGGCCGCCCCGGATGTAACAAGGGAGAGGGTAACTTGGCAATGTCCGCCATTGGCGGATGCTGAAAAGGTTTGAGTTTGTCCGTGTCTGCGGATTACGGGTGCGACATAATTCGCCCATAGCAATTAGGGTGGCGCCGAGCGAAGTGTATCCAACCGGTTGGAAGTTTGTTGCAGATCATGGTGGGCCGCACTTCGTTTGGTCCACCCTACGGCCGTCCCGTCATATGCGGCGGGCTATATGGATCACTTGAACTCCAACACCGCCGTCACCGGATTGTGATCCGAAGGTGACACGCCTTTGCGGTGTGTGCGGTCGATCTGTGCATCGATGACATTCCACTGCCGTGTGCAGGCAATCCAGTCGATGCGGCCGGAGTTTTT
>JANQKH010000715.1 GCA_028281215.1 Phycisphaeraceae bacterium
TCATGGACATCGAACTGCCGGACATGCGCGGCTTCGAGGCCTGCCAGGCGATCAAACAAAACCCCGCGACTTATGACACCGCGGTCATTTTCATCAGCGGCGCGGACGGTACGTTCAACAAAGTCAAAGCGTTTGACGTCGGCGCGGTGGACTACGTCGCCAAGCCGTTCGACCCAGCCGAACTGCGCGCCCGCGTCCGCGCGGCGCTGAAAACCAAGGCGCTGCTCGACCTGCTCACCGAGCAGGCGCAAATCGACGGCCTGACCGGCTTACATAACCGGCGCTACTTCGACGAACGTCTCGAGCAGGAACTGTCCGCGGGGCAACGGTACCTGCGCAATGTCGGATTGCTGATGCTCGACGTCGATCACTTCAAATCGATCAACGACAGGCACGGCCACCCCAAAGGCGACCAGGTGCTCTGCCGTATCGCCCAAACGCTGAAAGAAATTGGTCGGGACACCGATGTGGCATGCCGATACGGCGGCGACGAGATGGCTATCATCCTGACCGAAACCACGGCCACAGACACATACCAAGCGGGTCGCCGGCTACTGGAAGAGATTCGATCCTGTCAAAGCCTCGCGGCGTTCGTGGAAGAAAAAGTGACGGTCAGTATCGGCGCAGCCTGCGCCTTGCCGGACGATCATGTCACCTCGACGGAACTGATTCAGCAAGCCGACCGGGCGTTGTATTCCGCCAAATCCGCCGGCCGCAACCGCGTGGCGACGTTGGATGATGCGAGCAAGGTCACCGCGGCGTAGGGCTGTTAACACACCGATCCACTTAACCAAGCTCTTTGATTTTCTCCAACACGGCTTCATCATGGCCGGCGACTTTGACTTTGTCCCAGCGATGCGCGACTTTCCCGTCCGGGTTGATCAGGTAGGTGGTGCGCACGACGCCCATGTATTTGCGGCCGTACATGCTTTTTTCCTGCCAGACCCCGTACTTGTCCAATACTTTCTTTTCGGGGTCAGCCAGCAGGTCGAAATTCAAGTCATACTTGGCGATGAACTTCTGATGTTTGGCTTCGGTGTCTGGACTGACGCCGAGAATGACCGCGTCGCTTTTTTTGAACTTGGGCAAACCATCGCGGAATTGGCAGGCTTCCTTGGTGCAGCCGGACGTGTCATCTTTCGGATAGAAGTAAAGCACGACCCACTTGCCGCGCAGATCTTTGAGCTTGATCGCCTCGCCGTCCTGATTGTTGAGCGTGAACTGCGGCGCCGCTTTGCCGACGGGGAAGCCGGCATCGCTTGCGGCCGGTTTGGCGGCGGTATTCTTTTTCGTTGCTTTTTTCTTTGCCATGGTGATTCCCTTTCGTGAATCGTCAGCGATTGTAGGAAGATGCTCGGCCGACGCCCACTGTGAACGGGCCACGCTTATCGCCTATCCTTTGTGGCGATGGCACCGCCTTCCGTGATCACGATCGGCAACTTCGACGGCGTCCACTGCGGGCACCGCGCGATCCTGGCGCGGGCGGCGGAGTTGGCGCACTCGCTGGACGGTTCAGTGACCGCGTTGACCTTCGACCCGCACCCGGCGACGTTGCTTCGCCCGGACGCCGCCCCGCCGCGGTTGACTTCGTTGGCGGACAAGCAGCAACTGCTTTGCGATGCCGGCGCGACGGACGTGCAGGTGCTGGAGCCGACAGAGTCGTTGCTGGCGTTGTCGGCTGACGCGTTCGTGCGCTGGCTGGTTGAACACCATCGTCCGGTTGCGATGGTGGAAGGCGCGGACTTCCGCTTTGGTACGGGCCGTGAAGGTGACGTGGCGTGGTTGACACAACTGGGCGGGGAACACGGTTTCGAGGTGGACATCGTGGAGTCAATCGACGTGGCGCTGTCGGATCATCAACTCGCGCCGGTGCGCAGTTCGCTGATTCGCTGGTTGCTCGGGCACGGCCGCGTTGCGGATGCCGCGATTTGTCTGGGACGGCCATTCGCCTTGACGGGGATCGTTGAGCAAGGAGAGCAGCGCGGCCGAACGATCGGCGTGCCGACTGCGAATCTCGGCGACGAGGCGCTTTCGACGTTTGTCATGCCGAAGGATGGCGTGTATGCCGGGCTGGGTGAACTGCCCGATGGTTCAACATTTCCCGCAGCGATCAGCATCGGCGTCAAACCCACCTTCGCCGACAGTGCGCGCGTTGTCGAAGCGCACCTGTTGAACTTTAGCGGCGATCTGTACGGCCAACCGCTCACGCTTCACCTGTCGCGCTGGCTGCGCGATCAAGCGCCGTTTCCATCGCTAGACGCGTTGCAAACTCAACTAACGCGCGACATCGAAGCTGTGCATGGCTTCACGTCGCAACAACTGTTGCACGCCCCGATGCGCCCAAGCGCATGCCCATGACCCTTGCGTTAAAGTGTTTGCTTTGCACCCATGCGTTTACACGAGGCCACCATCATGCAAACACGACCACTCGGCAACAGCGGGCTCGAATTCACCACCGTCGGCATCGGCACGTGGGCGATTGGCGGCGGCAACTGGCGCTTCGGCTGGGGCAAACAGGACGATGACGAGGCCGTCGCCGCGTGCGTCAAAGGTGTTGACGTCGGCTGCAACTGGATCGACACCGCCGCGGTCTACGGCAACGGGCACTCCGAAACACTCGTCGGTCGAGCGCTCCAACAACTCGGCTCATCCCGCCGGCCCTACATCGCCACCAAGTGCGGCCGCATCATCCTCGACGACGGCAACATCATCGCCCGCATCAAAGCCGACAGCGTGCGCGCCGAATGCGAAGCCAGCCTGCAACGTCTCGGCGTCGACTGCATCGATCTTTATCAAATGCACTGGCCCGATCCCGACGAAGACATCGAA
>JANQKH010000735.1 GCA_028281215.1 Phycisphaeraceae bacterium
GCCGATAGGGTCCGGCACGATGCAACGATGCGTGGCCTTTAACGCATTGATCACGCGGCGGTAGTAAAACGACCACGTCGGGTTGCCGTGCACCATCACGGCGGCCTCCCCGTCGCGAGACCCCTCGTCGACATAATGCATATGAATGCCGTCACCGCGATCGAAACATTTGCTTTCGAATGGGTAATCCGGGAATGAATGGGTCGGCAGAGACATCGCAGTTGTCGACGGGGCGATTTTTCGAATGAGAACAAATGAGTTGTAAGACGGCGGCCGGCCTACCACTCCCATCCCAGCATCAGGCAGTTTAGTCCGCTGCCGATGCCGAGGAAGCCGACGCGGTCGCCGCGCTGAAGGAACTGACGTTGATCGGCCAGCGCCGCGGTGATCGGCAGGGACACGGTGCCGATGTTGCCAAGGTAGGGATACGTGTTGAAATCCTTGCCGGGCGCGATGCCCAACTCGCGGAGGATGACATCGCGATGCCCCGCCCCGACCTGATGGCAGATAATTTTGTCTACTTGATCGCGCGCCCAACCGAGTTTGCCGAGGAAAGACGCCCAAGTGCGCACGCCGAGTTCGACGCCGTGTTTGAGCACCGCGACCGAGTCGGTCTGCATGATCTGCGTCAACGCCGCGGGCAGCTTTTCACTGGGCAGCATCTTTTGCACAATCGAAGGCAGGCGATCGTTGGTCATCATGTCATGCAACGCGCTGGGAATCGTTTCAGGTTGAAACAGTTCGTCGACGGCCAACTTCAGTTTGTCCGGCGCGAACATCATCTTACCCCACTTGATCGGCGATAACGTCACGCCCCAACGGCAAAGCTGATGATGTTCCGGCGCCGCCTTGGTTACCGCGCCGCGTAATCGTGGGCTTTGTTTGCGGTTGAACGATCCATCGGTCAGCACGACCGCCGCGGCGCCCGACCCGCCGGTCAGCGTCGCCAGTGAACTGGTGAAGACTTCCATCGTCGGATCGTCGAGCATGCGCTGGATGGTGATGTCAACAATCTCGCGCGCCGATTCGCAGGATACGACGACACCAGCTTTAATCTGTTTGAGTTCGATGCGGTTGGCGATGTCTAAGATGCCGTTCATCACACCGAGGCAGGCGTTGGAGACATCGAAGACGAACGCATCGGAACTGACACCGATGGCATCGGCAACGACGCACGCCGTCGCGGGCTCGAAGTTCTCCCTGCAAACGCCGGCGTAAATTAGTGCGCCGATATCTTCGGCCTCGACGTTCGAATCCGCCAGCGCCTTCTGCGCAGCAGCGATCGCGCCCTGCGACACCGGGTAGCCGGACTCCCACCATCGACGTTCATTGATACCGGTCAGCGCTTCGACCTGCCCGGGTGGCAGGTGCAACCGTTCATACATGGGCGCCAGCCGGGTTTCCAACTCTTCGCTGGTCACCACGACGGGCGGGAGCTCGTAGCCGAGTGAATCGAGATACACGCGATTGTATTTCATGCAAGGTCATCCCGTGCCCCGAACGAATGCGGTAGGTTAGCCCACATTCACCGCAATGCCAAAGTCGGACATTTCGTAAATCACGCGGCCGTCCACCACGAGGTGACCATCCGCGACCAAACTTCGCTGCTGGTCATCGATCGCCTTGATGACCGCCTGAACTGTGACCTTTTCATCGGTCGGAAGC